>JAOZMC010000027.1:0-7460 GCA_029934475.1 Arcobacteraceae bacterium | reverse complement strand
CTGCTGTTATAGTAGGTGGTGCTGTGATATTTGTATCGGCTTTTTTGACACTCAAAAGTCTAGTCGCCCATACATCATCGTAGTTTGTTCCGCCATCTTTGGTGACTTTGATAGTGGTGCTGCCCATACCTACATATGATATATCACAAGTCCCTGGTGCCACTGTAGCTACAAACCAATCTGTGCTTTCACATGTGATGTTGCCAGCTCCACTTCCACCACTTATGACATTTTGTGTCCAAACTGCAAAATCCTCTGTCATATTTATATCTGGACCTATCACGAGTGGGTCTTGTATGCCTTTGGCAAATGTGACTTTTATAGTTTTAGTTGCCGTGACTCCTGTGGTGTTGTTGGCTTCTATCTTAAAACTCTTTGGAGTGCCTATAGCAGTCTTAGGAGTGCCTGATATAGCACAAGTAGTCGGACTAAACAACACTCCATAAGTAGTGATATCTGGCGTGATCTTACAGTGTTCTATATTGCCTCCTGTGTTATTTACTTCATATTCAGGGTTTATTTGGACACTGAAGTTACCCTCTAGATCCAAGCTGTTGCTTATATCTGGCGTGACTGCTCCTACTGTCAACGAGTAGTCTAGTGATATAGGCTTAAATGTAGCATTACCTGGTCTAGTAGCAGTGATAGTAGTCACTCCGACTTTCAAAGGAGTGATATTGCCATCTATAGATACTGTGGCTACTTCCATATCGCTACTATCGTATATGATATCTTCGGTCGTTACATTGCCACCTGTAGCTTCAAATCTATAGTCAAGCTCTGTTATACCTATAGTTTTATCTGGTCCAAACAAAAAGCCAGTTTGTGTAGCTTTATCTATCTTGACATTGACTGTCGCACTGTCGTTGGTGGTGCCATCTGTAGCTGTCACGGTATAGTTGTCACCAAACAAACCACTGAGTGCATTTGCTGTGCCACTTATCTCTCCTGTGCTAGTGTTAAAATCAAGTCCTAGGTTAGCTGTGATATTTATATCTATAGAATACGATGTAGGTGTCCCGTTGTCAATAGTAGGTCTCCATGGTGTTATGGGACTATATAGCTCATCTGAGATATTTACATTGTTTGATATATCTATAGTTGGTCCGCCTACTTTTATAGTATAGTTTGCTTCAGCTTTGTTGTAGTTTGCGCTTTCTGGTCTAGTTGCTGTGACAGTGATATTTCCCATAGCATCATCCAAAAATGTCACCACCCCTGTATTTGGATTTATCGTAGCTATGTTTGGATTTTCGCTGTATGTTATAGCATATGTTGGATCTATAGTTGTTTCACCACCTGTAGGTGCTTGTTTATATGGAGCATCATCTCTTTTTGACTCGACTACTGGAGTGTCGAAGCTCATGGCTGTCTGGTTTGCTTTTTGGATATATACTGTAAATGCGGTTATACTAGTAGTAGTGCCTGTAGCTTTGACTGTGTAGTATGTGCCACCAGTATTTGCCGATGTAGGAGTGCCAAATATCTCACAGTTGTCATTGTATTGAAGTCCGTGCTGTATCACTTTGGCTGATACTTCGTTGTCATAAACACATGAAGCTATAGCTCCGCCTGTGTTGTTTACTTCCCAGTTTGGATTGATATCTTCTCCATAGGTAAATGTCACTTCTGTAGTGCCTGTGATATCTGGGTCAGATTCTCCTAGAGTCAATACATAGACATCTTCTGCAGCATTGTATACATCGCTAAGTGGGACAGATGCCCTTATGCGAAGATTGCCTGTCTTGGTGCCAAAGGTTACATTGCCTGTAGCTGCATCTATAGTGCTATCCATACCTGCATCTTTTTGCACTATACTATATGTGATAGGTCCTGTCAAGTTGCCTGTAGGCACTTGAGTATAGTTTTCTATATCCAATGCTCGTATCAATCCGTTTTTTACTGGGAATTTAAAATCTGGTTGCGATGATTTGTCTATGACTATATTTACTAGCACTGCGTCTGTATCGCCTTTGCCATCAGTTGCTGTGATAGTATGAGTTCGTCCAAATCCTGTAGCAGTTTTGGTCGGTTTGCCAGATATCACTCCCGTAGAAGCGTTAAAGTCAAGTCCTGCTAGCAAGATATCTCCTGATAGAGCATATGTGACTCCTACTAGGTTTCCTGTGTTTATAGGAGCCCAAGCAGATGGTGTCATAGTGCTGTTGTATTCGCCTGTAATATTGCCACTGCTAGAGAGTTTCGGTCCTTCGGCTAACGATACTATAGTATAGTTTGCCTCACTACTACCATATGTGGCATCTCCTGCTTTTGTAGCTACTATCGTTATGTTTCCAACTACAGTGCCAGGTGTTACCTCTCCTGTGCCAGTATCTACTGTAGCCACTCCAGATGCAGTAGGATTGACCGCTTTATATGACATAGCTCCTGTTCCTATACCACCTGTGTATGGATTTGTAAATTTATCTGCCTTGACTCTCGTCTCTACTAGTAGCTTAGGATAACTCAAAGGTGGAGCTTGTATCTGCCCTTCTATATCTATTTCTATTTTGATAGGAGCTCCGTCTGTCTTGATATTTGTAGGAGTTATCGTAAATATATGTTTACCTTTGGCATTTGGTGTGCCAGTTATGGAACAGTCGGTATTTAAAGTTAGGTTAAATAGTGTTGTAATATCTGGTGTTATCGCACATGAAGATATATCTCCACCATCATTTACAAAAACTTGGTTAAATTCTACTCCAGTATTACCTGGCAGTGTCGCTGTCGGTGCTACTAGCACTGGCTTGATCCTGTGTTCGTTTACATTGTCTATAGCTTCTGCCACGGTAACTGGATCTAGACCAGTAGCCACGACTGCATGTGCCAAGCTAGCTACTAGTTTGTCTGCTAGAGTGTCGTTTATCTCATTTGTCTCTATATTTATAGCAGCTGTGTATTCATCTATAACTCCATCTATCTGTGCAACATCACTTCCTGCAACATGCTCAAACTGTGCCAACAATCTACCGTATTCTATCTGTGCCTTTGCCGACAATCCATCGTCACTAGCATCGCTCATCAAGTTTGGTGAAGTTTTTGCTAGGTCAAAGCTCTCGCCTGTAAGCATAGTAGCTATAGCTGTGTTAGCTTGATTTATAGCACTGCTAGTTAGAGGCACGGTGCCGTTTTGCGTAGCTTTGTCATATGCCACGGTGGTGATAGGGGTTATGTTGATAGTATAGTCATCGCCATTGCCTACAGATGTAGCCGCTGTCAAGATAAAGTTAGCTCCCACTACTTTAGCTAGACCATCTAGCTCACCAGTATATTGACCGCCTGTCGATACTAGTCGAACCAAACCATCATAATATACAGGTGCGTCTATCTCATAATAACCATTGGCATCTGTCGTAGCAGTGCCTAAGCTTTCGTTTGTATCTACACGAAATGCTTCTATCGCAGCACCTGTTACAGCACCCTTGGCTACTCGCCCATCTATAGTCAAGGCTGTCTTGATATTGCCCTCTTTGCTATCACATCCTGTAAATATCGCTAGTGTCAAAGCTACTGGAAGTAGCCAGTTTAAAAGTTGTTTTGTTTTCATAAATTACTCCTTTGAAAAGTTATTTTATGTATTATACCATAATTTTTCTTGTTTTACCTTAAAAACGGCAAAAAAACGGAAATTTACATATATTTACAAAAATCTGTGTAATATCTACTCATAAGCAGATGAAAATATTAATAAACGAAAATATTATTGTATCAATAGTGAAGTTGGAGGAGCTACTCGGAGTCGAACCGAGGATCAAGGATTTGCAATCCAATGCATTAGCCACTTTGCTATAGCTCCAAAAAGTTGTCTATTTTATCCAAACAAACTTAACATAAGCTCAAAATATCAAAAATATATCAAAAATACCTGTTGATATCGTTGTAAAATCCAAGCAACATCAAAAAGAGCAACACAATTAGCCCCACAGAGGCAAAAGCACCTATGGCTCGGTCGCTTGGTTTTTTGCCTTTTATCCACTCATAAATATTAAATACAATATGTCCGCCATCTAGCACTGGTATCGGCAACAGATTTAGTATGCCAAGATTGACAGATATGAGCGCCATGATACCAAATATCGCTACAACTCCTACTTTGCTAGCATCGTTTATGATATTTGCTATAGTTATGACACCGCCAACTTCACTGCTAGATACAGAGCCAAAGATTAGCTTGCCTATACCTGTAAATATCATGGTACACGCATCTGTCGTGCTTTCTAAAGCATAGACAAGACCATCGCCTATACCATAGTTTATATCTATAACTATTGGTTTGGGTGCTATACCTATGAGCTTTTTTTGGGCTGGTTCGTTGAATCTGTTTGTGTATTTGCCCATCTTTGGTGTCAGCACCACAGAGCTTATACCATCTGGTCTTTGTATGCCTATTTTTATATTTCCTGTGGAGTTTTCTATCATATAGCCTACATCGCTCCACTTTTGCACTGGCTTACCGTTTATCCTGACTATCTTGTCATCTACTAAAAGTCCTGCTAGTTCCGCCGGTGAGTTTGGCGACACTTTGCCTATAGTTGGGCTGATAGCTTTGACTCCTATCAACGACATGGCAAAATAGAGCACAAATGCTAGCAATATATTGGCAAGTGGACCACCTAGCAATATAGCTATCCGCTGGTGTGGTTTTTTCGCACTGTAGCTGTCGCTGTCGTCGTTTGTGTGTGTAGGTTTGCCATCCTCTTGACCTTTCATCTGGATATATCCACCCAAAAACAGTGTAGGATATAGCAGATAGTTTGTGCCTTTGTAGGTTTTTTGATATATTGGTTTCAAAGCTCCAAACATACCGAAGCCTATAGAAAATTTGACGACAGCAACTCCCATATATTTTGCCACTACAAAATGCCCCAACTCATGGACAAAGACCAAAAACATAAATACCAATAAAACTACAAATATACTCATAATACCACAATTTTATCAAAAAAAACTTAATCTAAGTATATTTAGATAACATTGTCACTATGGAAAAACTTACAGGAACGATAAAAAAGGTGTTGTTTGTTAGTGATAGTGGCTATTGTATAGCTGTGCTAGATAGTGGCAAAAAGATATGTGGTACATATATCCAAGCAGATATCAAAAAATTTGAAGGTGAGATGGTCCGCTTGACAGGAGCTTGGGTCAAACACAAAAAATATGGCGATCAATTTGCATTTGAGAGCTTGGAGCCTATGGAGGAGCAGCTATACTTTTTTTTGACAAAGGTAGTCAAAGGTGTAGGCAAAGCAGTTGCCAAAATATTAGTAGGCAAATATACAGAAGATGAGCTTGTCGATATCATAGAAAACAACCCAAACAAGCTACTGAAAATCAAAGGTATAAAAGAGAAAAAACTGCAAACTATCACAGATAGCTGGCAAAAATATCGCCACCTAAAAGAGCTTAGTCTATATCTATCCAAATATGGTGTCACTACAAACTTGATATCAAAGATATTTGAGAAGTTTGGTGCTGTGGCAAATATTGTTGAGAAAATAGAACAAAACCCATATATACTAGTGCAAATAGATGGTATAGGATTTATAAAAGCGGACGAGATAGCCAAAAGCATAGGCATAGACCGCAAAAGTATTTTTAGAGTAAGAGCTTGTATCAACTTCGCGTTAAATGAATATTGTAACTCCAAAGGCAACAGCTCCATAGCAAAGAAAAAGCTCTTTGCTCTGATAGATGATATGCTAAAATTTAGCGATGAAAATATGCTATACGAACGGTGTCTGCTAGACCAGATATCCTCTGGCGATATCAAAAAAACCACTCAAAACCGCTATGCTATGTCTATGCTATACTTTGCAGAAAAAAAGATCAAAGAGTTTTTTGAAAACAGGCGGAGACAACAGACACAAACTATAGTAGCGGATTTTGATAGCTACATAGAACAAAAACAAAAGAGCTTTGGCTTTGTGCTAAGCGGTGAACAAAAGATGGCAGTATCACATATAAACAACGGCGAAAAAACCCTAGCTCTAGTAGGATATGCTGGCACTGGTAAATCCACTAGCAGTAGGGCATTGCTAGAGCTACTAGAAGAGATATATGACTATAGCGACATACGATGTATAGCGTTGAGCGGTATAGCGGCACAGAGGATCAGCGATACCACAGGATACAACAGTAGCACCATACAGTCGCTGTTGATAGCATATGAGGAGAAGGATTATTTTGACTTTGATGTGCTACTACTAGATGAGTGCTCTATGGTAAACTCTATTATGTTTTATCAGATCACTAGCAAGATCAGACACGATATGGTGTTTATAGTCGTAGGCGATGACGGTCAGCTTCCTGCTATAGGAGCTGGTGATATTTTGAGCGATATTTTGAGATATAAGCTGACTACCATCTGTAAGCTCACGCGGATATATAGACAAAACGAAAACCATGCCATAGCAACTATAGCAAACGATATACGAGTAGGACAGTTGCCAGTATATAACAAAGAGTTTGAGGACTTTAAGTTTCACGATGTCTCTATACCAGAGTTCTACAAACAAAAGGCTACATTGAGCCAGTTTGAGTTTTCTGTGCTTAGAGATGAAAATTCACAAGACACGTTAAGGGCGATACTAGACTATGCTATAGCACAAAAGCAGAGCCTAGACAGACTGCTAAAACAGAAGCAGATCAAAGAGTTTTTGACATACTTTCAAGTCATATCGCCTATGAAAGGTGGGTTGCTAGGGGTCAATAATCTTAACAACTTGCTACAAAATATATTTAACCCATCACATGGGAGTGCGGTAGCTGGATATGAGTGTGAGTTTCGCCTAGGGGACAAGGTAATACATATAAAAAACGAAAATATGAAAGCCCAAACCATGACACAATACAAAGACAAAAGCGACGAGTTTATAGAAAAGCGAGTATTTAACGGTCAGCTAGGACTTATCATACGGCTAAACTTTGGCGATAGTGTGGCTATAGTGCTCTATCCAAATGATGATATAGTGGTGTATTATGATTTTAGTGAGCTTCGAGGGCTAATATCTCTGGCATATAGCTTGACGATACACAAGACACAAGGTATGGAATACCAGATGGCAGTCATACCTATGAGCTTCTCTCACTTTATCATGCACAACACCAAGCTACTATACACAGCTATCACTAGAGCCAAAACTATGTGTGTGGTCGTGGGTGAGAAAGTGGCATTTGAGACTGCTTGTAAGCGGATAGAAAACACGAGACGAGAGACAGTGATACAAGACCTAGCTGGTAGCTAGTTTGCTAGAGGCTGGAGGCTGGTTAATGTTGAATGTTGAATTTTAAATGTTGAATGTCGGCAACCTATCCAGAACCCCTGGCACTTATCGCAGATATTTGGCTTGCGAACCGCCTTGCTTTTCTGGCCTGGGGCAGATCGTCGAAAAGACGACAATTATAGATTGTCCTCAGTTGTTTGTTGAGTATATATTCTCACTCCTATTTACTATTTTATG
>JAOZMC010000004.1:47276-56068 GCA_029934475.1 Arcobacteraceae bacterium | reverse complement strand
TCCAGAAGTTGGAATCGCACCGAACTTCATATGCTATTTGAGGCAAATAATTTTTTCTATGGGTTCAATGCTTGGAGTAGATGGGACGAGCCATATGAAAACGATATCAACAATACAGCAGATGACGACAACCCTCTTTTGACAGATTATATAGGAAATCAAAAGATATTTATAGGGTTCAAATACAAAAGGTTTGAAAACACTCTCACATATCAAAACGATATCACAGACTACAAAACAGATAAAGGCAGCACCACTCTTGATATCGCTTTGCCATCGTATAACAATAACTTCAACTACTTTTTTAGGTATTTTAACGGTTACGGCGAAAGTCTCATAGACTACGACAATAAGATAGAACGATACAGCGTAGGTGTGATGATATCAAACCCATTTTGGTAAAGGATAAATATGGATGAAACAGGATTAAAAAACATACGAGACGATCTTGATGCAATAGATGACAAAGTTTTGGAGCTATTAAACAAAAGAATGGCATTGGTAAAACAGGTTGGCGAACTGAAAGCAAAAAGCGGAGGCTCTATATATCGCCCAGATAGAGAGCGAGATATCATAGACAGACTTGACAGATTGTCAAAAGGCACTTTAAACAGATCAGCTATAGAGGCTATATTTTTGGAAGTTTTTGCTATAAGTAGAAACTTAGAGTTGCCTGAAAACATAGCATATTTAGGACCACTTGGTAGCTTTACTCATCAAGCTGCTGAGAGCAGATTTGGGGCTATGAGTTCTTATCTGCCCATAAGCACTATCACAGGTGTATTTCGTGAAGTAGCAAACCAAAAAGCAAAATACGGCGTGATACCTATAGAAAATAGCAGCAACGGAATAGTGAGTGAAACTATAACATGTTTTGGCAAATACAACGTCAAGATCATAGCTGAAGTTATGGTAGATATACATCATACACTAGCATCAACTGTCGATAATATCAAAGATATTCGGCGGATATATTCTAAAGATATAGCCATAGAGCAGTGTCGAGAGTTTATAGTAGATCTAGGACTAGATGAAGTGGAGCTAATACCAGTAGAAAGCACAGCAAAAGCTGCCAAACTAGCAATGGGCGAAAAATACTCAGCAGCCATATGTTCGCATGTAGGAGCGAAACTATACAAGCTGCCGATTTTGTTTGAAAACATAGAAGACAGGGGCGACAACCGCACTAGATTTTTGATAATATCAAATTTTGAAAACGGTTTAAGTGGGGACGACAAAACATCATTGATAGTTCATCTTAAAAACACTAGCGGTGCTTTGGTAGAATTTCTAAACAGTTTTGACAAAATAGGTGTAAATCTCACCAAGATCAAATCACACACAGTAGGTGGAGTTTCTACATTTTTCATAGAGTTCAATGCCCACAAAGATGAAAAAAATATCCAAAAGATATTTGACAGATACAAAGAGGAGATAAAATTTCTCGGCAGCTATGTGAGAGAAGGCGATGATATATAGGTGAATAAAGTATCTAAGCCAATCTACAGATGTTTTTTGAGACAAATAGTAGGAAAAGAGTATTTCATACTCAAAAGAAAGCTAAGCTGGATATTTTCAAAAAGTTCATGGGCAAACAAAATAGATAAAAGATTTGATGGCTTTGTCATAGCCACTCACAGGTCAATAATCTTGCGAAAGCTCAAAGATGTGGATATGTATCTACAAGAAAACAAGAGAGTCAATCTATCATTAGCGATACAAAATATCAACAATATTATCATCAAGCCAAACCAAACCTTATCTTTTTGGAAGCTTGTAGGTCGCCCCACAAAGAGCAAAGGCTATCTTACTGGACTAGTTTTAAATCAAGGCAAGTTGGACAAAGATATAGGCGGTGGTCTTTGTCAGCTTGGCAATTTGATGTTTTGGATATTTGCTCATAGTCCTCTTCTTATTACACAAAGATTTCGACATGGTTTCGATGTGTTTCCAGACACAGACAGAAAAGTTCCGTTTGGAGCTGGAGCTACTTTGTCTTACAACTATATCGATTTTCAAGTCAAAAACATAACAGACAAAACCTTTCAGCTAAATTTATGGCTTGATGATACTTATCTAAATGGCGAGTTGCTGTGCTCTCACAAATTAGACACTATGTTTGAAATAGAAGAACGACATCATAAAATAGAACATGAATTTTGGGGTGGCTATACTAGACACAATCAGATATATAAGATAGAAAAAGATGGGAGTCGTATTTTAAAAGAGAGACTGTTGGTGCAAAATCATGCTATTATGATGTATAATCCTTTTATAGAAAAAAATGGGTCTGGTAAACTTTAGAGTAGTTTATTATTAGTTTTTCTTATACTTAGAGTGGTTTTTCTCTCAAGTATTTTAACATTATACCATAAAAATCTTTATTTCTGCAATTAAATCTAAATTCGCTCTCTTTTAGATGCAAACAAAATGTTTCATCGCTCAAACCGTTGAACTTTGAAAGTCGTCTTTTTGTAAAGCTCCAGAATGATTCTATGCCATTTACATGCGATTTTCCCCTCACAAATTCATTATGAGAATGATAAACTCTATAGTGGTCGTAGCCATTCAAAACTAGACCATCGTAAGCTTTCCAGCCATCGGTATGGATAGTTGCTACCTTCTAGTATTTTCCCTTCTATTATAGGCATTAGCTCATTTTTAGAGCAGTTTTGGACGATTTACACATAAACACTACCATCTCTTTTTAAAAGACCAAAACTAGCCGTGGCGATTTGCTTCAGCAAAAGTTTCTGTGAAATACTGGCGTTTTTCCTGCTGCTCCTCTACCTCTTTTGCCTCTAACTCGTTTTGCTCCAAAATATGACTCGTCTAATTCAAATTCGCCTTTGCTTGGGTCTGTATTTATTAAATTTTTTACAATGTAAATTCTTAGTTTTTTGAAAATATTTTTACAGGTTACATGCGAAATATTGGTTATCTTTGCTGTTTTTTGTGCATTTAAATCCAAAGAAAAACATTTCAGTAATTCTCTAAATTTACGCTCAGAAATGTGCGAAAGGTTGTAATACCTGTTTTTGGCTTTGTTTATCATACCTTTTTAGTACTTAAAGTTTACCAGACCCTTTTTTCATATTACAAAAAGGATCTCCTTGTCTTGTCGAAAGTTTTATACCCTTATCTGGATAAGCCCTACAACCTACTTGACACATCTATATGCATTGATGTTGTTGTAGAAGTTGATGTTCCAATGGTCATCTGAGAGTCTAATTGTCACCCAGTCGCCAATACCGTCGACTTTGTCTTTACGGGTGGAAGTCCATAGATAGGTTGCGCTAGTTTGCTCGACTCCTAATTTTTCTAACTCTTCTACACTTGGTAGTTTCCAGATATTTAGATATGCAGTGCCTATACTAGAACCATCTGCTACCATCTTGGCACAATTTCTCACCGCGGTTTCGTGAGCTACAGCACCTTGTTGGGCTGACAGAGTTGAGACATCACCACTGCCGCCACCTGCTACACTTGCACCCACATATGCTTTGGTCGCTGCATTTGCACCAGTAACTCCAAACACCAAAGCACTAGCTACAAAAGTGGTTTTGAGCATAGTTTGTTTGAGTTGGGTAGTTAGGTTTAAAATATTGTTTTTTGTTTTCATCTTAAACTCCTCTCATCTGAGCCACTTGCAAATTACCTAAATAGTTGATAATTTAGTTATTTTTTAGCTCAAAAACACTGAAAACCTTATTGTTTTATGATATAATACCACAATTAAAAACCCAAAAAGGAATCCAGTATGACTAGTGTATCTAAAAAAACTTCAGGCTTGTCACAAATGTGGTTAAAAGTGTTAAATTTGGAAAATTCTTTGTTTCCTGCCTTTGTCCAAACGGACGGAACATTAAGTTCCAAAGAAGAAAAACTCATAAAAATATTGGACTTTGCACAAATAGAAAGTTTAGTTACAATAAACTAATGTTTTTATATCTTGATTCTGATCCCATTCAATAGAACAATCTGCAAATTTTAGATCTTGAGTATTTGCAATAAAATTAGAAAATACAGTTTTTCCGCTTCCATTAGCTCCGTAAATGAAATTTATCTTTTTTAGATCAGAAATTTCTGTACCAATATCATCATAAGTGGCAGTTTTTTTAAGTAGTATTTTCTTAATCATCTCTACACACACTCTATCCGATCAGCTCCGTTGTCTTTCAAAATACAATTTGTATTTGTCTTGACGACAGTATCATCAAAGCAACTATCTCTAAATACCACTCTCATAATTTGGCTGCAAACTCTTTTTTGAGCTTCGCTATACCATGCACCACTTCTAAAATAGATTTTGTGTGGTGTCTCACTCCTTGTTCTGTCTTGGCAAGCTCGCAAACTCCCCGTAGATGGTGCATGGACTTGTATTCTAGCCATACTTTTGCCTGTGAGTTTATCCATATATCGCCTTTGGGTTGATTGTATCTTAAAATTCTTTCAATAACTCTTCAAATACTTTTGTCAGATGGCTGACCTCATATATATTGGTGCTTTCATTGACACTATGAATCTTGTCGTTTATCACTCCAAACTCTACCACATCTACGTCAAAAGAGGCGAAAAATCTAGCATCGCTAGTGCCTCCTGCTGTGCTGTAGTTTGTATCTATATTTAATATATGTTTGATACTTTTTTGCAATTTTTTGACTATGTAGCTACCTTTGTTTGTGACAAATGGATAGGAACCTTGAGTCATATGAAACTTATAGTTTAAATTTTCACACAGCCCATCTATCAAGTTTCGCACATCTTTTTGGTCGGTTTTGGTCGAGTTGCGGACATTTAACATAAGTTTTAGATTGTTAGGAGTTACATTGGTCGCCTCCATACCAGCTCTTATATCGGTGATGACTAGCTTGGACGGAGCGAAAAACTCGTCTCCGTTGTCTAGGTCTTTGTTTGATATTTGTGATAATATGGGAGCTATGAGGTCTATAGGATTGACTGCTTTTTGTGGATATGCCGCATGTCCTTGCACCCCTTGGACATCTAAATAGCCATTTATACTACCTCGTCTGCCTATCTTTATAGTGTCGCCAAATATATTTTCGCATGTAGGCTCGGCTACTACGGCAAAGTCTGGCAAGATATTTTTTGCCTTCATATATTCAAGCACTCGCACGGTGCCATCAACCGCATCGCCCTCCTCATCGCTTGTGAGTAATATGGTTATAGTGCCGTCAAATTTCGCTATATGTTTGCAAGCATATAGCATACTAGCTACTCCGCTTTTCATATCTTGTGTGCCTCGTGCTGTGATAGTGCCATCTTTTTCTATAGGCACAAACGGGTCGCTACTCCAGCCATCTCCTGCTGGCACTACATCTATGTGTCCTGCGAAACATAGGTTTAGAGCTTTGTCGCTAAACTTTTTTGTATAGACTCTGTTTTTAACCACTCCAAAATCCAGCTTTTCTATATGCCACTTATCCCCCATATATTCATCTACAAAATCAAACAATCCATCGTCATATGGCGTTACCGAGCGAAAAGAGAGAAGCTTTTTAAACAGTTCTATATCGTTAGTAATCATACACAACCTTGTATTTAGGATCATCCTCTTCAAATGTGCAGAACTGTTTGGCATTTTTCATCATCTGTTTGCACTCACTACTTAGGTGTCGTATCTTGATGGTTTTACCAGCTTCAAGATATTTTTTCGTGATTGCATCTATAGCTTCCACCCCACTTATATCCATCACTCTGGCATTTTTAAAATCCAACACCACACTAGATGGGTCATGAGCTATATCAAACTCGCCCATAAACGATACAACACTACCAAAAAACAGCGGTCCATCAAACTCATATATCTTGAGCTGCCCATCATCTGTATCCTCTCTATGTGTCTTGGCTGTCACTTTCGCATGATTCCATGCAAATACCAAAGCAGATATGATGACACCAGATATCACAGCGACCGCCAGGTCAAAAAATATCGTGATGATAGTCACGACTACTAGCACAAAGGCATCACTTCGTGGCATCTTGGTAATACGACTGAAACTACTCCACTCAAAAGTGCCGATAGCAACCATCCACATAATCCCTACAAGTATAGCTATGGGTATGGTATTTAAAATATCGGTCATAGTAGCTACTAGTAGTATCAAACCTACCGATGCTACGATAGACGATAGCCTACCTACTCCGCCAGATGTATAGTTGATAATACTTTGACCTATCATGGCACATCCGGGCATGGCACCAAACAATCCACAAGTGATATTGCCAGCACCTTGTGCTATGCACTCTTGATTTGCACTTCCTCTTGTGCCACTTATCTCGTCTAGCACAGACAATGTCAGGAGCGATTCTATGATACCTACGAGTGCTACGATGATAGCATACGGCAACACTAGCACAAATGCATCAGCAGAAAACAGCACAGAGGGCAAACTAAATGTAGGCAAAGTTCCACTAAACTGTGACAGATCTGCCATATCGCCTACTAGCTTTGTGTCAAGCTTAAATATGTAAACTATAGAAGTAAATACAACTATCGCTACTAGACCAGACGGCACTGCTTTTGTGAGTTTTGGCAACCAAAACATCGTAGACATAGTAAATATGATGATAGCAGACATGATATATGTAGAGTCTTGCAAAAACTTAAACTGGCTTACAGCTATGACGACTGCTAGACCATTGACAAACCCATGCAAAGCCGGCTGTGGCACAAGTCGTATAAACTTACCCAACCGCAAAGCTCCTATAGATACTTGGATAACTCCTGCTATTATCGCTGTATATGTGATATAGGAGATTATGCCATAGCTTAACTCATCGCCACTGAGTCCTTGTGATATAAGTATATCTTTTGATGCTATGCTCAATCCTACCAACACTATAGCCACTGCTCCAGTAGCACCACTTATCATGCCTGGTTTACCACCAAACAAAGCTGTGACTAGACCCAATATAAATGCCGCATATAGTCCAACTATAGGACTGACTTGTGCTATAAACGAAAAGGCTATAGCCTCTGGCACTAGAGCTACTGCTACTACTAGACCAGACAGCACCTCATCTTTGGCTGATTTACCTATGATTGTATCTTTATAATTTATCAAAATTTTCCTTTATCTTGTCTGCTATGTTTTGTGTGTGTTTCAAGAAAAAATAGTGGTCGCCATCATATGTGGACATTTTGCTATCTTTTATGTATTTATGTATAAGTTCGCCAGAGTTTAGACTCGTTGCCTTGTCCTCTTTGCCCCAGAATATCACAGCAGGTTTGTCGTAGTTTTTGAACCTATCGCTAAAATCCTCATCTACTACATTTTTAAAAGTTTTATACATATTTTCACTCATACTAGATACGTCATCGCTTCTTAGTAGTTTGGTTATATAACTTAGCCCAAACATATTAAATATCTTTGCTATCGTTATCTTGAGTTTGGTTTTCATCGTTTTACTCTCTACTATACCTGCCGTGCTTAGAAGCACCAGCATATCAGGAGCTAAAAGTGTAGCAACTTTGCCACCAAAACTGTGTCCTGCTATTATCTGTTTTTTGTCTTTTGTCTTAAAATGGTCCAAAAATATCTGGACTATATTTGCATAATCATAAGTAGTCAGTGCCATATCGTTTGAGCTTCTACCAAAACCGGGCATATCTATATATATGTGTCGAAACTCGCTCAATGTTTGACCAAAAGCATTTTTCATGATCTCCTTGTGACTTCCCCATCCGTGCAAAAAAACTATAGTATATGATTGTGTTTGATTTATAATATCATAAGATATATCAAACGATTTTTCGCGGTATTTTATATTTTTTTTCGCCACTATATTTGCACCACTTGGACTGTATCACCCTTTTTTATAGAGGGAGTATTTGGCTTTTGATATAGCAGACATGTATCTCCTACTAGATTGTTTAGTATGGCACTCGTGCCTTGTTTTTTGCCCTCTATACTCACTTCAAGATTGCCGTGTATATTTCGTATATCACATGCGGTCCATACTGCTTTGTCGTTTGTAGCTGGTATATTTGATAGAGTTTTTGCATTGATAGGTTCAAGCTCATATTTTATGCCTTGTAGCTTGTATATCAACGGCACAACATATAGCAAAAATGTGACCGTGCTACTATAGGCAAATCCGGGAAGTCCTATTATAACTTTTGAACCCAATTTTGCTACTGCTATATGTTGTCCGGGCTTGATAGCCACTCCATGAAACAACAGATCAGCACCTAGTTCAAACTTGATAATATCTTTGACAAAATCATAATCCCCCACAGATACACCGCCAGTAGTTACCACTATATCTGCCTTGTCTAGAGCTGTTTTATACATATTTTTGATAGCGGTTTTGTCGTCTTTTATGATACCTAGCTGCAACACATCACTGCCGTGAAGTCGTGCCATAGCTTCCATAGTGATATGATTTGTGCCTCGTATTTGCGATGGACTTGTCTGCTTTTGTCCTATATCTAGTATCTCATCTCCAGTGCTAGCTACCGCTACTATAGGTTTGACATATACTTCTACAGAGGATATATTTAAACTAGCCATCACTCCTATCTCGCTAAATCCTATTTTCACTCCTTTTTTTATAAGCAGTTCGCCATCTTTGTAGCTCTCGCCCACTTTTCGTATGGAAAATCCTTTTGGAACTTTTTGGACAACAGATATATATTTGCCATATGATTGGATATTTTCTATCGGCACTACTGTGTCGCTGCCATCTGGCACAAGTGAGCCTGTAAATATCTTTATGGCTGTTTTTTGTGCTACAATATCTTTGCTCTCATGTCCTGCTGGATTGTC
>JAOZMC010000004.1:0-47176 GCA_029934475.1 Arcobacteraceae bacterium | reverse complement strand
GGAGTGTGTAAAATTGGGGTTATTTTTATCTCTTTTTTACAACTCAAAGATACATATGCTTCTAGTTTTTTTTCTTTTATTATCGGATTATCTCTAAAATCTTGTATAGTTTGTATCAGCTGATCTCGTGCATTCTTCCTATTTTTTTGTTTGTTTTTTTTCTTACAATCCTTAAGCTCCACAAAACAAAATGTATCACTGCTGTATATAGCACAATCACATCTTTTGCCATTACTTGAATTATAGACACACTCATCTATTTGCAAAAAAGATATATTTTCTTTTGTATTGTTTTTGACCTCAAATTGTGCCAACTTATCTGTGATAAAAGCTGGCTTATTTTCTGTATCATCACTTATAAAAAAGTGAGTTTTTGAGATATTTTGTATACATTTTTTGTCTATATTTATCATCTATTTTATCTCGCCATAGATATCCATCAAGCTATAAAACTCATCATCTATATCTTCACTGCATTTGCTTATAGAATTTTCATTTATCAGTCCTCTTTTGCTTACTATATCTATTGCGGTGCCATTTTCTATCAAGTATGCACCAAACTCGCTTGGATCTATTTGTTGAGATGCAGGGATAATCTTGTCTGCTTTTTGTTTTTGTGTTTTGCTTTTTTTTGATATCTTATATGCAAGTATAGAGCTGTTTAGAGCGGACAAAATATATGGGCTGTGTGTCATGAGATATAGATTGTTGTCGCTATTTTCTATGATAAACCTGACTATATCTACTTGTGCTTTTGGAAATAGATTTAGCTCTGGTTCTTCTATTATGATATGGTCGTGTTTTGTGTTAAAATACTTGACTGCAAGACACATAGGAACTGCTGCTTGAATACCACTAGAGCTATGCTCCAAAGACAAAAATTCTGTCCTATTGTAATATATTTTATCTTTTTTGCCATCTGTTTCAAATTTTATATCCAACAGATCTAACTGCTGTATCTCCTGTCTTGCTTTGTTGTATTGTGCTGAAAACTCCAAAAGTGTTTTGGGTAGTGGCATATCGTTTACGATAAAATTACTAAGTGAATTGTTAAATATTGATATTAGATTTCTCTCTGCTGGAATATATTGTGATACAAACTGGTTGAACTGTGTTTCTATTTCCAATAGCCCCTTATCTTGTTCTGTTTTATTTTTCTCTAATTTTATTACGGGTTCTAATATAGGATAAAGTTCTGCCAATCTAACAGTGCTTGGCATCAATTTGATTTTTTTATTTTTTAATTCAAATATAGTATCTTCTTTTCCTATCAATTTTATAATAGTATCATCGCTAATAAAATCTATATTATAGTCTTTAAATTTTTTAAATATTTCATCTTCGGTTAATATCATAGTGGTAACAATAGTGATAAGTTTAGCTAACACACTCTTGCCTGCACCATTTTCACCGATAAAAAGATTTGTTTTGTTAAGATTTATATCTATATCTTTCAATACTCCAAAATTTTTTACTATCAGTTTTGTCATGATTTATTTACCTTTTGCTTGTTGTATCTTGTTTACATAAGCATAATCAATCTTTATATCTATAATCTGTGGCAAACTTCTAGCCACGCCATCTATGACTTGGTTAAAATCATCAAACAGATAGTTAGCATAGCTACCGGGGATAGAGTTTATCTCGTTTAGCACTATCTCCTCTTTGTATATGAAAAAGTCGCATCTTATGATACTTCCTGTAAATGTGTTGTTATAAACTTTGGCAAAAGTATCTCTCACTTTTTTTGCTAAGTTATCGCTGATATCGGCTCTTGAGACTTGTGAAGTTCTGCTAAAATCTAGATACTTTTTTTCAAAATCCAGAAACTCGCCCTTTTGAGGCTCTTCTATGATAGAAAATACAAACTCACCATCTATACAGGCTCCTGCTATGTTTAGCTCTTTGATATCTTTGATAAACGGCTCGACTATGATCTCATCATCAAACTCAAATGCCACATCTACAGCATATTGCAGCTCATTTCTGTTTTTCACTATAGACACCCCTATGCTACTTCCTAGACACGATGGCTTGATGATGACAGGATAATTATCTACTACTATATCATCATCTTTTTTGAAACTTTCAAACTCCAATACCGCCACTGCTTTATGCTTGGCATATAGTTTTGTCAAGGTTTTGTTGTAGCTTATGGCACTCGCTTCTAGTCGTGGTCCTATATAAGCTATATCAAAAAACTCCAACAACGATGCCACAGTGCCATCTTCTCCATCTTTGCCATGTATCAAGTTCAAAACGACATCAAACTCTAGTTTAGTCTCACCAAACATAGTTTTAGAAAAAAACCCACCATGCTTTATAGTGAGAGTATCAAACTTTTTATAACTCCCGCTACTAAACAACTTTGATGTGATCTTCTCTGCTGGTATATTATAAAACTGCTTTTGGCTATCTACAAAAATATAGACAGGCTGTCTGTCTAGCACCTTTTTCATAGCGATAGCACTGACTATACTTATCTCGTGTTCGAAACTTTTGCTTCCAAATATTATACCATATACCATATTTTACCTTTGTAATCTTTTGAGTGCTTGTCGTATAAGCTCCGCTGTATCGCCTATATTACATCCACTTATCGCTTTTCTTATCTGCTCTTTTTTAAAACCCAAACTCTCCAATGCCATAGTGGCTTCTTGTATATGTATACTACTTTTATCATCATCACCATCGACTACAAAACCACTAAGCTCCACTAGCAATCTACTAGCACCTTTTGGTCCTATGCCTGGCACAGATTTTAGCATATCTACACTTTTGTTTGCTACTATTGTAGCGAAATTACCTGGGGTAAATGTGCTACAGATAGCCAGTGCTACTTTGGGTCCTATTCCATTTATCTTGATAACTGTGTCAAACATTTTCTGCTCATCTTTGTCTACAAAGCCATATAGATTTGAGGACTCCTCTTTGATAATATGCGTAGTTTGTATTGTGATATCTTTGCTCTGTATTTTACTACTACAGTTGATAGATATAAACACCTCATATATAACTCCTTGGACATTTAGCTCTATCCTTGTGGGTTCCTTTTTTTCTATGATTCCTACTAGTCCTACTATCATCGAAAAAACTGCTTTATCTTTTGCCATAGGCTACTATCTATCTGTGTGGCTTCTGTTTGTGGTTGTTCTGGTGTTGTCCCTTGTGCCTCAAACACTACTTTGAGCTTTGTTTTCATATCTGTATTTGTTATAGATGTGATGATATATCCTGCTCTATTTGTGATATGAAACCCCTCTAGTATATATCTGTCATCATGCTTTTGTATCAAAGTCCAGACAGTCCCAGCAGATGACTCCTCTTTGATATACTCCAGCTCATCGCCATAAATATCAAACAATATACCACTCATACCAGCTTCATCATCCATAAAATTTTGTATCGGTTCAAAATTGTCTTTAAACTCTTCAAAAGATATTTCAACAAATTTATCCATATATACTCCTTGTCAAATCATCTACAAACTCTTTTGGCGAAAACTTTTTAATATCGTCTTGTTTTTCGCCATACCCTACATACAATATAGGCAATCCTAGAGTATGAGAGACACCAAACACCGCTCCGCCTTTGGCTGTGCCATCTAGCTTTGTGATGATAACTCCATCTATACCTACGATATCGTGAAACTCTTTAGCACCCGCTACTGCTGTGCCTCCTTGTGTGCCGTCTATTATCAAAAGTTTTCTCTGTGGTGCATTTTGTTGGGCTTTTTGACAAACTTTTACAATCTTTTGTAGCTCTTTGTTTAGGTTCTTTTGGGTTTGAAGTCGCCCTGCTGTATCTATGATGACACGGTCTATGCCTTTGGCTACTGCCTTGCAAATAGTATCGTATGCTACTGCACTACTATCGTGTCCTTGCTGTGTCTTGACTATAGGCACAGATAACTTGCTAGCCCATATATCTAGCTGCTCTATAGCGGCCGCACGAAATGTATCACCAGCTCCAAGTATGACAGTTTTGCCCTGTTGTTTGTATAGGTTCGCTAACTTTGCTATAGTAGTGGTCTTGCCAGCACCATTTACACCAAACACTAGCTCTACAAACGGTTTGTCATCTGTGAGAGGTTTTGTATCGTTGTTAGCAGGTCCAAACATCTCATATAACCTACTGTTGAGCTGGTCTTGCGATATTTCTTTTGGCAATCCTCTCATAATATCTTGCACTATATCGTAGTCTATATCCGACTCTATTAGCTTGATTTCTATATCATCAAAACCTAGCTTAGTCTGTTTTTTGCTTTTAAAAATATCAAACAAACTACTGTTGTCCTATAGTTTTTTCTATGTCATACTCTAGCATCTCTATAGGCACTATACCTACATATTTTTCTATGATTTTGCCTTGTTTGTTTATCAAAAACATAGTAGGATATGACCGAACTATGCCTATAGCTTTGGACAATGCAAAGCCATCTTTGTTGTGGACTATGTTGTATTTGACTTTGTTATCTCTCTTAAATTTATCCAATCCCTGTTTGGATAGCTTTTTTTCCAACGACACCAATACTATATTTATGTCTGACCCATATTTTTCATATAGTTCGTTGAGATGTTCAGCTTCTACTTTGCAAGGAGCACACCAAGTAGCAAAAAAATCAACAACCGTAACCTTGCCATTGTCAGCTTTGAAAGTTGTGTTGTTTCGTCTTATGGTTATACTTTTGTTGTTGTCAAAATTTTTCAGCACGAAAACTTTTTTGATAGGCTTTTTTACCGGTTTTTTGGCAACTTCTTTTTCATCACAACCTATGAAAAAAAGTAGTGCTACAGAGAAAAAAACAAAAAATAATTTTTTCAACTATTTCTCCTCTTTCATGATCTCTTGTATCTGTTTTTCTAAAATCTCTTGAGTTGCCATACCTACGAAACTTTCGCTATAGTGACCGTGCTTGTCAAACATCACTATAAATGGTATAGAGCCGTTTTCGTTGAGTGATTTTAGTCCATACATCATCTCATTTGTTTTTTCACCATTTACTACATCGTATTTCATCTCATATTGTTTGATGAAGCTTTGTAGGTGTTCTACAGTTTCTACTTCACCTGTGCCTCGCTTGCCTATCTCCAAACTTAGTACTACTACATCCTCTTTGTATTTTTCTATTATGTTGTTTAGGTGCGGTATACCTCTTTTGCACGGCGGACACCAAGTAGCAAAAAAGTCTAGCAACACAATTTTATTTTCATAGCCATGTGATTGGAATTTCCAGCCATCATCGCTGATAGCTATCTTTATATCTTTGCCATTAGTTGTTTTAAAGTTAAAAATCGTCTCTTTTGGTTCTGTTTTTGTTTGCTCCTGTTTACTATTGTCTGTTTTTTTCGCTAGATTCTCTTCTGTTATCGTTTGTTTATCTTCACATGCTACAAAAAACAGCGATGCTACGACTACTGCTAGTAATATATTTTTATTCATTTGTTTCCTTTTTGCCAAAATCTTTTAGAAATTGATCCATATCGTATCGTTGCCTAAACTGATCTGTCATGATATGCACTAACTTATCGCCCATATCTATAGCTATCCAGCCATCGCCATCGTCTATTCTTAAAAACTCCTCACCATCTACTTTGAGATCGGTCTTGAGACTATCTATGAGCGAGTGTGCATGTTTGTCGTTTAAGCTGGTGCACAGCACCACTGTATCTACTATATAACTTTGTTTTGATAGATCAAACACTGCTATATCTGTAGCCTTTTTGTCATCTAATATCATTTTTATCTTGTCTATTGTTTTATCCATATTTCAACTACTTTCTAGTATAACTTTCGCATTTGAGGCTATAATTTTTTTATTTTTTATATCGCATGTGAGTTGCTGTTTGTCATAAGCTACCAAAAACAGTTTTGCATAGCCACCATCTACCAAAGTTTTGCTTGTATTTATCAACAGATAATCAGTATCGCCATATCTTTGTATATCGCCCACTACTCCCAACACCTCATCTAGCTCTATAACTTCGCAACCAACTATATCAAACCAAAAATACTCACCACTACCCAAGGCACAATTTTCTCTCGTGTCATCTATAGTCGTGTATATCTCTTTGTTGATGAGAGTTCTCGATGACTCTACTGTATCAAACCCATAAAACTTCACCACCTGGCTTTGTCTCTTGTAGGACTCTATCTGCAAACTTTTGTTTGGCTCTATCCAAAACACCTTGTCTGCAGCAAACTGGTCAGTAAAATCCGTCTTGTGATGGAGTTTAAGCTCGCCTTTTAGTCCGACTGTCTTGCCTACTGTCGCTACTTGTATCACTCGTTAGCTCTCTTTGACATTTATCTTGTATACTTTTTGGTTTTTTGATTTACAACCATTTATCACTGTTTTGAGTGCATTTTTTAGCATGCCTCGTTTGCCTACGACAGCACCTATATATTCCGATGGCACAGTGATATTGAGATAAGCGAAAGTGTCACTAACCTCCTCTATGTGTACATCGAATTTGACACCGTCATCTAACAATAGTGTCAAATAGTTTTCTACAAACTCTTTGCTCATAGCCTATCTACCTGTGATCTTTTTCACTCGGCTACTCATTTGAGCGCCCACACTCAACCAATAGTCTAGTCTAGTATCATCTACTTTTAGCTCTTTTGGTTCTACTATTGGGTTGTAGTATCCTATAGATTCTATCCACCCTGAGTCTCTTCTTTTTCTACTGTCTGTTACTACTATTCTGTAAAATGGCATCTTTTTTCGCCCCATTCTTGTCAATCTTATCGTCGTCATATTTTTCCTTTTTTTTGTTGTCAAGCAACACTAAATATTGATAATCTTGTATCAATTTTTAGTATTGCCATCTCGTCTATAACCTATCTCGGTATCTGGTTGCCTTCCATATTGTTCATCATATCTTTCATGGCTTTGCCATTTTTGCCTGACATCTTTTTTGCCATCTTTGATGCGTTTTTAAACTGCTTGAGTATCCTGTTGGTTTGCTGTATAGATAGTCCTGCTCCGTTTGATATTCTCATCTTTCTGCTAGGATTTAGCACAGATGGCTCTTGTCTCTCTTTTTTGGTCATAGACGATATCAAAGCCTTGATATTTTTCATCTGAGAGGAGTTTTCTATATCCATAGAACCTAGCTGCGATGCCATGTTTCCCATACCGGGTATCATACCCAACATAGACTTCATAGATCCCATTTTTTTGAGCATATTCATCTGGTCTAGAAAATCATCAAAGTTGAACTCGCCTTTTTTTATCTTGCTTTTGACTAGCTTGAGCTTTTTGTCGTCTATCAGTCCTGAAGTTTTTTCTGCCAGTCCTTCCATATCGCCTTGACCCATGATTCGCGATACTATGCGTTGTGGTATAAACGGCTCTATATCTGGCATATGTTCGCCTGTCCCTACAAACCGAAGTGGCAAACCTATTTGATGAGCAATACTAAGTGCCACACCACCTTTGGTGTCGCCGTCAAACTTCGTAAGCACCACGCCTTGTATGCCTATTAGCTCGTGGAAACTCTTTGCTGTCCTCGTAGCGTCATGTCCTGTGAGCATATCTGCTATATAAAAGGTCTCATCTGGCTGTATAGCCTTTTTGATAGATTTTAGCTCACCCATAAGCTTGTCATCTATAGCCAACCGCCCTGCTGTATCTACTAGTAGCACATCATATAGCTCTTTTTGGGCTTTTTGTTTGGCATCTTTGGCTATGGTCTTTGGGTTTTTTTCATTTTCGTCGCTATATAGATCCACATCTATATCGGCGCATAACTGTCGTAGTTGCTCCACTGCTGCCGCTCTTTGAGTATCACATGCCGATATGAGTACCTTTTTGTTTCTATTTTTGAGATACAAGGCTAGTTTAGCTGTCGTGGTGGTCTTGCCGCTACCTTGTAGCCCTGTCATGAGTATAGTAGTCAGTGGAGTTTTTGCATGCACGAAGCCTTGGTTGCCTTGTGTTTGTAGTATTTGTAGTAAAGATTTTTGCAAAGCAGACATGAAGTTTTTCTGCCCTATGCCGTGCTTTTTTGTATCTAACTCTACTTTAGATATGAGCTCTTTTGTAGTCTTGTGGTGTAGGTCGGATTTGAGCATAGTTTTTTTGAGCGACTGTGTAGCTTTATTTAGTGCAGATATATCATCTTTAAATCGTATTTTATTTGATATATTTTTGATACTATCGGTTATAATCCCAAACAATATTTGCTCCTTTTTTAAATTTATACCATTTTATCTTTTTAATCTTAATTTAAGCTAAAAAATCGGCAAAATCCCTATTTTAAGGCAAAAATATTTTTTCTAATCTTAAAGTTAGCTTAATTTGAACCTATCAAAAGTTTGCCAAAACACATTTTTGTTGTGCCATCAAACATCTCGAAACTGTATTTTGTATAGTTGTCTATAGGTGACAATATCTCTATTTTGCATCTATAGATAGTATTTGATATATCTCCCAAAAGTTCTATATGCTCTGCCGATATTAGCATACCTTGTATCTGCTCACTGTTATCACAAAAAGCTACTGTGCTTTGAGCTGCCGCTTCAAGTAGCATAGATATAGTAGGCACAAGCTCAAAGCTACACAAAACATCTCTAGTGGTAGCTGTGGATTTCAAAACTTTTTTTGCAAACTTTAGCGGATATTTGTGTGGTAGATTTATATCTGCCATGGTATTATGTTTTCTCCATCTTTGCAGCTAATAGCTATATCGACTAGCAGTGATATTGAGTTTGGCATAGCTTTTATATGTTGTAAATTTTGCATATCTATGGTCGGGTCTTTCTCTGTGAGTGATATAGTCATAGCTACTCCCACCTCCAGATACGAAACACCAGCGACAAAGTTGTCTATATTTGGCACATCCAGTGTCTCCGTGGCAAATAGACAGACAGTTGGTCTAGTGAGGGCTTTTAGCTTAACAATATCTAGCAATGCCTTGCAAGTGTTGTCGCCACTAGATATAGTCATAACCTCGCTTTGATTTTGATTTTTGATAGATAGATAGGATACCGCTGTATTATAGACAGAGTTTTGAAACACCGTAGGACTTATGGGTTGGTGCTGTGATATACTGTCAAGTATTTTGTCGCTACACTCAAGCTCGCCAAAACTACTACCATATACTATAGGTTTGTTTGATGAATTTATGATACTATCTAGATATATAACTATTTTCGATGCTCTTGTAAGTCTTCGTCTTTGTGTCATCTTTGGGACTAGCTCTTTGGTATTTAGCTCTGCTATATGTTTGTGGTCATATATTGCCGCTGATTTTTCTAAAAGTAGGTTCATATTTTGAATACCAGACAGCAGTTGTTGCCACCAAAAGCAAAAGAGTTGCTCATGGCATATCTTATATCGGCTTTTTTGTTTTGTGTGGTTAGGTTTATATCTTTGTATATAGTTTTTTCGTGGCGGTTGCTAGGCACGGTTTGGGCTTTCAGCACTTCACAGCACACTATAGCCTCTATAGCTCCACTGGCTCCTAGTGTATGTCCTGTGGTAGATTTCGTAGAGCTGATATATGGCTTGTGTGCAAAAAATTTCGCTATAGCACCTGCTTCTGCTTCATCGTTTGCTATCGTGCCTGTGCCGTGAGAGTTGATATAGTCTATATCATCTGGCGATATGTTGGCAGTAGTCATAGCATCACTCATAGCGATGATAGCACCAGTTGCGTTTTCGTGTGGTCTTGTCATATGAAAAGCATCGCTACTATATCCTACACCTACAAGCGCTATATCATCTTTGGATTGTGGTCGGTTTTGTAGCAGCACCACCGCTATAGCTTCACTCACATTCATACCATCTCTAGTCTCATCAAAAGGTCGGCAGATATTTTTGGACAACACTCCTAGAGTATCAAACCCACGGACTGTAGTTTGACATAGCTCATCGGCACCTACGACCAACACAGAGTCGTATATATCTGCTTGTAACAGTTCCATAGCATAACCTAGAGCATTTGCGCTAGAGGTACAAGCAGTAGAGAAACTTATATCAGCTTTGAAGCTAAAGTGCTGCTTTAGCTTATGTGCTATCGTATTTATGCCGTGAGTATCGGCACGGACATTTACATATGAGCCATCTGTAAAATAGTGTTGCTCGCTGTTTGGCATACCGCCTACAGAGGAACCTACGACTAGCATGGTGCTATCATAGTTTACCAAGTTTGATTTGGTCAGCACATCGTGGCATAGTTTGTATAGATTTTCATCGAAACTATACTGCGATTTTATATGACCTATCGTGGGTGATATATCTTTGTATATATCGTCATCTTTTTTGAGAGCTGTTTTGCCACACAAGATATTTGCAAACAACTCGTCGCCATATCCTGCTGGGCTTATAGAGTCGTAGTGAGTTATATAAGCTTTATGCTTTTTGTTCATGGATATATGCTAGTAAGTTTGAGACACTAGCAAATATAGTGTTGTAGTTTTTGTTGTCTGTTATCTTCACTCCGTAGGCTTTGTCTATAGCTATGACCAACTCTATAGAATCCACACTATCAAGCCCTAGACCACTATCACCAAACAGCACCTCATCGTCTGCTATATCATCTACTGTCATATCCTCTAAGTTTAAGCTATCTATGAGTAGCTGTTTGAACTCGTTTGTTTTTATCATCTATCTATATCCTTGTCTTTATCGTCTTGTAGTCTTTGTATGTGACATTTGCTTTTGATACTACTTTGACATTTGAACGCCTCGTGTAGTCTACCAGATAATCACCTATACTATCTACTGAAAATTTAGTGACTATTATAGCACATTTTTCTAAAAGTTCTGCTGGAAGTTGCTTTTTTTTCGTCAACACGAAAAGATGACAAGAGGGTCTCTCTTTGAGATGAAACCATATATCGCTACTTTTGCTATGTTTTAACAAGTAGCTGTTTTCGGTTTCGTTTCGCCCCAACCTTATGATAAACTCACCATATACAAACTGTTTGTATGGCATCTTTACTTTGGTTTTGCTCTTTTGTTTTTGTTTTTTGGGAAAATAAAACTCCAGCTCCTCTATAGATGTACAGTTGTCTATCGTGGCTATAGCTTTGTCTAGAAACTCTATCTTTTGTTTTATGTTGGATTGTTCTATGTGTTGGTTTTTGATCTTTTGTTTCAGTTTTTTGCACTGTTTGAACATATCGTTTGACAGTTTACTGGCTATACTTTTCTCGTAGCCAGTTTTTTGATACAGTGTCTGCAATATCTTATCTGCTTGTCGTGAAGTATCTACTAGCTTGTCATTTAGCTGTGCTATATTCTCAAATCCATCGTATATCTTTTGGAGTTTTTGTCTACTTTTCACTACGGCACTTAACTTTTGGTTTCTAGTCATATTTAGACTATGTAGATACCTTTTGTTATATATATCTAGCAAATACTTCTCCATATCCTCTATGTTTTGTTGTATAGGTATATACATGGGTTTAGGCGGATTTTGCAGTATATATCCTACTTTGACCACCCTAGATGACACAGCATCGCTTATGTGTCTCAAAGCTTCTATCACTTCGCCATCTTTGTTCAACACTATAGCATTTGTTCGCCGACTTGTAAATTCAAACTGGATATTTACCTCGGTTTGTTTGTAGCTAGACTTTTGCAACAAACAAAAGTTCAAAATCTTGTCTTCGTTTATTATGCTTATACTTTTTATATCTGTTTTTCGTATATGTTTGGCTAGCATCACATCAAACGGTGCTTTGAAACTTTTGCTCTCGTAGTCGCTGTCTGGTCTTTTGAACACTTCGCTTTGACCGTTGGTCATATCAAAATAATAGATATTGTCAATCTCAAACTCTAGCTTCAACACATTTTCGCTCACTCTTTTGATATGGTTTAGCTGTTTGTATTGTTGGAGATGGTCGTTTAGATGGGTCAGTTCAAAATATTTCATATGGTATTATATCGTATCAATCTTTCGCGTCGCTTAAAGTCAGAGCAAAAAGCACTTCACAGTCGTGTTGCTCCAGAGATTTTTTTGCTTCAAGTATGGTCAGCCCAGTGGTTATGATATCATCTATGAGGACGACCTTGAGACCACTTTTGCCTGTGTATCGAAACTTTCGTTTGTGCTTTTGTCTATAAGCTAACTCTTTGCCGGCATATTTGATATGGTTTGTAGCTTTGAGAGTGCCATACTTTACATCTATGTTTGGCTGACAAAAGTGTCTCGCTAGTATCGCTGTCTGTGAAAAGTCGTGTCGTGTATGGTCGTCTATAGGGATGGCAACAACTTTGTCATCAAATTTGGGACGAAACAACTTGTATGACAATCTTGCTAGTGTGTTGTATACTCTATCACCATAGAAATAATACTTCGCATCGACCAAGGCTCGTATCTCTTCGTAGTGATAGAAACTATACACAGAGAAGCCACCCTCTATCACTCTTTTGGACACAGACGGACGAAGCAATTTTGTGCGACAATAGGCACACAATATAGCCCAGCTAAACCTACCACAAGAGGTGCATCTCATGGTAAATTTAGTCTGTGTGGAGATCTTTTTATATTTTGTCCTTTTTGTATTGTGTTAAATTATATCACAACAAGATTAAAATACCTCAAAACTTATACAATCCAAACACTCGTCCAGCTCCACCTGTGCTAGTTAGTTCGTAGTTGTTGTCTTCTAGCTCCGCATCTGAAGCTATCTGTGTGTATTCATAAGATATACCATAAGAAAACGAATCATCTATAGTATCTTTGAAGTAGGTAAATGCCTTGAAACTATCGCCATATATGCCAAACCCAGCACCTATGGCGCTACTCTTTTCATCGTCAAAATATCTTGCTGTATGGATAAACGGTATGTATAGCCATACTGGAAACAGACTGTCCTTGTAGTTCTGTCCGTTTATATCGTAGCTTTGCTTGTATCTTTTTTCATATTCATCTCCTGCTATGTCTTCGTTGATATTAAACATGAGGAAGTTTGTGTCCCATCTTTCGGAGCTGTAGTCAAATCCCACTACAGACAATCTATACCACACAGGCACATAAAACCTGCTGGCATTTTCATTTAACACCCAGTCTAAAAAATCTTGCTCTTCTGGTGTGTTGGTGTCTGAAAATCTATTGTGATCCAAATCCAAAGACCTTTTTGCTACCATAGTCTCAAACTTCCATGTCCATTTGTTTGATGGTATAGCAAACTCCCAGCCCTCACTTTGAAATCTCTCAACTTTGGGATGTGGTATATGGTTGTATTCGCCAGGGCGAAATGGATCTGGATGTATATGTTCGTTTTCGCTATAGTAACCTTCCCAGCCATCATATCTAGTATAGCCTACAGTCCATTTATCGCCATAATACATGATACGAAGTGCAGTCTGATAGTCTTCGTCTTCGTCTGGCTGTTCCAATACTCTAGTGTTGTGAGTCTCCTCGCCATAATGCACTTCAGCATTTTCAAAAAACTTCTCTATCATAGGGTCTCTTGTGATATGTGGAAAATAGTATCCGCTTATCTTTAAGTTTTCTATAGGAAATAGATTTAACACCACAGCATCTTGTGGCAATCTGTTTTGAACTTTTGTCATACCTGCTGTCCCTGTAGAATAGTCATGTGGCATGACCATATCTATAGGCGAAAACCCCTCAAACTGACCCCACACCAACACTTGCCGACCGACAGATAGTGAGCCGTATCTGCCGAAATTTATATCTACATATGCTTCTCTCAAAGCATTTGATCTGTATGTTTTTTCTACTGTTTTGGTCTGTGGTAGTGTGGGGTCATCGGCATAAGTTCTTCGTGTAAGCTCTCTTTGGAGCTTGGTAGTAGTGTGTCTGTATTCTAGCTTGGCTTTGATAAAATCAAAAAACAGATCCTCATATCTCACGATAGCAAAATAGGAAACTCTTTTGGTGTTTGTATTTTGTGACCATGAGAAACCTATCTCTCCTGAGAGAACCTTTTCTAGGTATGTAGAGGTTTGTCTCTCTTTGTTTCGTCCAAAATCCACCTTTTCATCTATAGTCAAAGACTCCTGCTGTCTGCCATCGTCAAATCTGACATCATCTACAGACAGCGACTCTATAGCTACCATATTTGTAGCTATGACCGACACAGCTATGAGAAGTTTATTTGTATTTGTCATGTTTTATGTGTCCTTTTTTGTATTGTATCACAACAAGATTAAAATATATCAAATATTTTATGTTGTCTATTTGTAGCTACTTTTTGATGTCTCTTTTAGTTTTATCTGTTTTATCGTCCTTTTGTCGCTCTTTTTGACAAATGCCAACACCAAAGCAGGTAGCAAGATGATGTCGCTCAAAAATGCCAACACGATAGCTATCAAGGTATAAAACCCAAACTTCTGTGTGACCACCATAGATGAAAAGTAGAAACTAAAAAAGCAAATACCCAGTATAACAGTAGTCAAAAGTAGCGGTCGATATAACACTCTCACACTATGTAGCACGGCTAGTTTTTCGCTATTTGTCTTGTGTCTTTTGAACTGATGCATCATATGTATCGTATCATCTACACAAAACCCTATAGCAATACCAGCTATGATAACTGTAGCAAAGTCGAAGCTATCGCCAAAAGCTACCAAAAATCCAAGAGTTACAACTATAGGCAAAAAATTTACCACAAAGGCTAAAAGAGCGTATTTCAGTCCATACAATATCAAAAACACAAACAACACAAACACAGCACACAGCACTAGACTTTCTAGCTGTGTCTGGACTACATAATCGCTTAACTTAAATACAAAATATTCGTTGCCAGTGAGAATATAGTTGGATATATTTTGTGTCTGGATGATAGCTTGTATGTTATCTATCAGCTCTTTGGACTGCGATGACCCTAGATTTGGTGTCTTTATATTTATCCTAGCTTGTGAGTAGTCAAAGTTTACATAGTTTGATATTATCTCCTGCTTTTCGGCGGACTTTGAAAAACTTATAAACAATATCTCTTGAGCTAGCTCCTCATCGCTTATAGGATATTTGCCTCCTATTACTTCGCGGTTTATCATAGATACATAGTCTGTGTATGACTTGGTAGTGATGATATTTTTGACTTTTTGTAACTCTTGTTGTAGTTTGACTATCGCTTCAAACTCCTCCAAACTTTCAAAGTCTGCTTTTCGCTTTTTGATGATGATATCAAAGTTGCCGGTGCCGTTGAAGTTTGTATCAAAATAACTGAAATTTTTTGTCAGTGCTTCATCTTTTTGGAAAAACACTTTCAAGAAATTTGTCTCCGTGGTGAGTTTAGACAGAAAAAAGCCAGAGACCAAAATAGCTACGAAACTAACTGCTAGTATCGTTTTGTATCTTTTTTGGATAAATTTATATAAAAAATATATCACCTTGTATGGTTCTTTGGTTCCTCTGTGGGTCAATCTACTGCCAAACAGATACAAGTTTAGATACACAAACAGCACAGAAAAGATAAATATACTACCGATAGCTACAAATGCTTCACTAGAAAAGTTTTGCAGCGGTGTGATCTTGCTAAAATAAAACGACCCAAATCCTACAGCGGTAGTCAAGCTGGTGAAAAATACAGGCGATATGGTCTGGCGAAAAGTTTCTCGTAGTCTGTGCTTGTGTTGTCGTAGTCTGTCGTATTTGCTGAGTATATGTATGGTGTCGGCTACTGCTATAGTTATGGCGATGACTGGGATGATTATATTTATGCTGTTTAGGTCTATGTGTAGAAATTTTATGGCATTTATACTTAAAAGCACCGCCGATATGGCACTTATACTTAATATCAAAATCTTATAAAAGTCCCTATACACGACTATAATAAGCAACAAAAATACCCCAAACGATATAGCAAGAGAGCTAGATATACTATACAAGGTTTTGTTGTCTATCTCATAAAACAGTGGGGTAGAACCTGCGAAACTGTAGTCTTTGAAGTGTTTTGTCTCTTTTAATATGTTTTCTATACTTTTGATAAGTTTTGTGCGGTGGTGGTGTTTTTTAAACTGTCTATCTATACCGACTACCACAGCAAACTGCTTGCCACTTTTTGATACAAGCTCATGATTGTATATAGAGTTTGTAAATCTTTTTTTGAACTGCTTTATATCTATGACCCCGTCATCTAATGCATCGCCGTATTTGGCTATGTTTAGCTCTTCGTTTTTGTTGATGATAGTATCGCTAGTCAGTGGTGTGTTTATGTTCTGCTCTATCATCTCTATGGCTTCAAGTTTTTTTGTGATGCCTTTAAGTTCATCTATATATTTTTGTTGAAAAAAACTATCTTGAAGTTTGACTATGATTATGGTTGATTCTTTGACTCCAAATTTGTTTTCAAGATACAGCTTGTCAACTTTGACAGGGTGTGTATCGGCTAGCCACTGGCTGTTGTCCATAGTTATATTTGAAGCGCCAAATATCAAAAAGCCTATCAAAGCTACTTGAAACAATAGTATGAAATTTTTTGTTATATTAGAATTTATAGCTTGCAAAATATCTTATTCCCCCTGTATTCTCTTCTGCTTCATATCGTCCCTCTTCTGTGAGTATATCTGTGCTGTACGTGAGATAGTCATACGATATGCCATAGGTCAGCGACTCTGCTACGACATCTTTGTAGTATATCGTCAAACCACTCGCACCGCCAAACATACCCATAGCCACACCCCAAGCTTGCTCTTTGTCCTCATCCAGATACCTAGTAGTGTTAAACATAGGAATAGACGTTACCTCTTCGCCATCATCTCCATACAATCTTGCATGAATATCTATACTTTGATTATATCTTCGTTTTTGTTCACTATCTTTAAACTCTCTACTAAAACTAAGCAGCCCAAAGCTAGTGGACCACTGATCGGAGTTATACTCAAACCCAATCGCACTTATTTGCACTTCTATGGGTATATATAGTTTGCCTTCATTTTGGTTCAAAACCCAGTTGTTGAACTCAAGTTGCTCTGCATCCATACTATTGTATTCCAAATAAGCACCATAACCTCGCAATGATTCATTGAAAGTGTGTGCTTCATAATCTATCTTCCATGTCCATCTGTTTACAGGGATAGACAGCTCCACTCCTGTCATATTTAGCTTCTCTACTTTTGGTGCAACTCCTGTCAAGTTGTATGTGCCGGCATTTGATATGTTTTCGTTGAAGCTAAAATACTTCTCATAGCCATCAAATTTGGTCACCCCCAGAGTGAAACTATCGCCATAGTATATGACACGAAAAGCATGATGAGCTTCATCTTCTGGCTGTTCTACATCTGCATGAGACAAGATAAATTCGAAGTTTGTATTGTTGAAATTCGAACTGTTATTGTCATAATATATCACTCCATCGTCTATAATATCTTGGACCATAGGGTCTCTGGTGATCTGCGGAAAATAGTATGCCTCTATGTGTAGTTTGTCTGTGGGATATAGCTTGAGTATGCCCACATTCATGGGTAGTCTGTTTTGTGCTTTTGACATAGACATGATACCACTAGACTCTACAAATGGCAACACAGCATCTATGGGTGAGAGTATATCAAACTGCCCCCACACTATGACCTGCTTGCCTACTGATACAGATGCATATCGTCCCAAACTCACATCTACATATGCTTCCTTAAATCCACTGGTGTTGTATTTTCTCTCTATCTCTATAGTCTCTTGCGCGCCAACTTCTCCAAACTGTCCTAGTGTCAATGTCTGTGTAACTTTGGTCTGTGAGGCTTGATACTCTATCTTTGCTTTGATAAAATCAAAAAATATATCCTCATATCGCAAAGCACCAAAATAGGACTCTCTACTGCTAGTCTCACTATCAAAAAAACTAAAACCAATATTGCCAGAAAAGACCTTTTCTAAGTAGTTGCTACCTTCATCTTTTGTAGATGATTTATAATCAACCCCATCTATAGACAGCGACTCTGTCTTGTCGCTATTTTTTTCAAACTTTGGCTCATCTGTTACAGATAGTTTCTCCGCTTGCAAAACCACTATAAAAGATAGCCACAGTAGAAGTTGTCTCATACTATTTCAGGCTTTTCAAGCCTATGTAGCCTACATCTTCACCTACTGTTATGTCGCTGACTTCTAGCTTGGTGCTTCCACCATGTTTTAAGTTTTTCATCACAGACAACACTGCAAAGTAGCTTCCCTTGACCTTTTTGAACTCTTTGTTGTCCAAAGTTTTGAGTTGTTTGCCTTTTTTGTCATAAAATATGATCTTCAGTGCTACGAACTTTTTTTTGTCTATGATCAGCTCCATCTTACTATAGGCATCTTTTTTGTCTTTTGGGGTGCTTTGTATATAATAATACTTTTTGTCCTTTTTCAACATCTTGTGTCGGTCATCGTTTAGCTCTCGCCCTGCTATATCTATGTAGCTAAAATCCGAACCCATAAAACTTTTTGACCGCTCTTTGGTGTTTAACTTTTTGATAGATTTAAATGCCGGCAGATATATCCACTGGTTTTTTTCGCCACTTTTTGATATAGTCAGCAGTGAGCTGTTTTTTATCTTGGTAGGTTTATAAAACTTTATAAGCCCCTTTCTCTCTACTTTAGCTATCTGTTTTTTGTTTGTAAAAAACCTCTCCTTGCTTTCGCCGTCTTTGTTGACTATCTTCATCTTGACATCAAACTCTTGAGTTTTGTGCTTGTCTGCTTTTGTATAAACTTTGTTCATAACCTGTTTGGCAGTCACTGACCACGACATAGTAGCCAACACTACCACCAATAATATCTTTAACATATTTATCCTTTTCTTTTTGTGTGAAATTATAACCAAATAAAATAAATCTATCCTTATATATCAAAACTAATTTTAATCTTTAAAAAATCCCTTGTCTCGTAGTATCTTTATGCCACCTTGTATAGAATCCACAGATGATCTAAACTCATCTTTGGTCTGCTTGTCCAAATCTATGCTTATGATACTCTCTACTCCACGACCATCTATAACTACTGGCACTCCTATAGCTATATCATCGTAGTCATACTCGCCATCCAATATCACACTAGACGGCACTGTTATTTTACTATCATTTAATATAGCCTCCACCATCACACATATCGCACAAGCAGGAGCATAGTATGCACTGTAGCCCAGCTGTTTGACTATCTTGGCTCCGCCATTTTTGGTCTCTTTGACTATATCATCTATATCTGGTTGTGTCAGCACCTCATCTAACAGCACTCCGCCTATGGTCGATAACTGTGGCACTGGCGACATATGTTGTCCATGTTCGCCTATCATCATAGCTTTGATCTGCTTGTCCGTAACTCCTACTTTTTGATTTATCTCATATATCATCCTAGCTGTATCCAATGCCCCAGCCATACCTATAATCCTATGTCGCTCCCAGCTGGTCATTTTGTATGCTACATAAGTCAAGATATCCAGTGGATTTGATACACAGATCAAAACTGCATCTGGAGAATATATAGCTATATTTTGTGATATATCTTTCATGATTTTTGCATTTATCACAAGCAGGTCATCTCTAGTCATATCACCTTTTCGTGGCACACCTGCTGTCACAACCACGATATCACAACCCGCAAGCTCTGACATATCTTCCACCGCCGATACTTTTGTGTTTCGTGCCATATTTGGCACAGATTGTGCTATATCCATAGCTTTGCCTATAGCTACACTCACATCTATATCGTAGAGGATTATCTCACGACAGACACCCATCATAGCTAGAGTATATGCTGTCGTCCCCCCTACAAGTCCAGCACCTACAATGGCTACTTTTTTGTTTTTGTTCATATTAGCCGAGCCTCTTTTTTGCCATATTCATAAGACCCCCACTTCGCACCAGCTCTTGCATAAACGGCGGTATTGGCTTGAAACTATAAACTTGTTTGTTGGATATATTTTCTATCTTGCCTGTCTGTTCATCTATAACCAGTATATCATCTTGAGATATATTATCTGTCTGCAATAGTTCATATATAGGCAATCCCATGTTAAAGGCATTTCTATAAAATATCCTAGCAAATGACTTCGCTATGACCGCCTTGACTCCAGATGCCCTGAGTGCTATAGGTGCATGCTCACGGCTACTTCCACAGCCAAAGTTTTCTCCAGCTACTACCACATCTCCAGTTTTTACATTTTTAGCAAAACTACTATCCATATCTTCAAACAGATATTTAGCTAGATGTTTTGGGTCGCTACTACTTAAATATCTTGCCGCTATTATCAAGTCTGTATCTATATTGTCGCCCATTTTCCATACTTTACTTTTTTTCATAATTCTCCTTGTCATATTTTAACAGTTTGTTGTAAGTTATCATAACCCTCAGTCGTCTTAGGTATTCTTCTCTTAACTCGGAGTAATATATATAACCTCTATATAGATCTAGTCCATCTACCTTTTTGCCCTTTTTTATAGCACTCGCTCGCAAAGAGCGAACTTTTTTGTATGCTCCGTTTGAATTTACATTTTGCATATATGCTTCTAGTGAATCCTCAAGCGAGTCAAATATTCTTATCTTGTGCCTGGCTCCTTTGTTTCGCCTTTTTGGTATCAAACCTCGTTTGCCATAGGTCCAGTGTCCAAAGATATTGTTGCCCTCTCGTACAAATCTACTTTTGCCCCAGCCACTCTCTAGTGCTGCTTGTGCTAATATTATAGATGTGGGTATGGTGTTTATCTTGTGCATATATTCGCTTTTGTTGTATAGCTTTTTTATCTTGTATTCACTTTGTAACTTTTTTAACCTAGTGATGCTTGTGCTGTTTGTTTCTATATTTTGCCTATCGTCAAAAAACTTTTTCACAAACTCCCTATCATCTAGTATTATGGTGTTTTGATTTTTTATCATCGGTATCAATGTGGCAAAAAATATCTCTTTTTGTTTCTTGATAGATTTTATCTTATAATAGCTCTGTGGCAAACCTCCAGCTGTGGCATATATCGCCATGGACAACAACAACACAATCTTAATCAATCTTTTGCTCATGTACTTCTCCTTTGAAATATATTTTTCCATATTCTCTTTTTATCTCTATATCTTTTTTGCTCCGTGGCGATACTTTTATCGTGCTGTGTATTAGCTCCAACTTTTCAAGCCATAAAAAACAAGCCACCATACCAGTGCCACATGCTAGTGTCTCATCCTCTACTCCTCGCTCATAGGTTCGCACCTTTATATACTTTTTTGATATTAACTTGACCATATTTACATTTGCATCATATTTTTGCCGTATTTGTCCTATCCTTAATATATCGAAGCTCTCTATATCTTCCACTACAGCTACCATGTGTGGCACACCTGTATCTACTTTCCACCATGTTAAACCATCTATATCAAATGGTGCTTTTAACTCTATCTCTTTTGGCATAGTGGTCTGGACCATATCACCATGGAGTTGTGTGTCTATCACTCCTACATCGGTCAAAAATGCTATATGGGATTTTTGATTTATATATCGGTGATAATACATAGCAACCGCTCTAGTGCCGTTGCCACACATAGTCGCTGTTGAGCCGTCACGGTTATAAAACTGCCATACAAAATCAACCTTATGCTGTGCGACTTGGCTATCTGTGGGCTTTAGCACTATTATCAGTCCATCTGTTTGGTATCTCTGGCACAACGACACAGCCAGCTTGCTATAGTCTGCTTTTATGGACTTTTGGATTATGACAAAGTTGTTGCCAGAGGCATCAAAAACTTTTTCATCTATCATGGTATATCGCCTTTTTAAATCTATCCACTTCATCTTGTAGATGGATTAAATCTTTTGTGTTATCTATAACATAGTCGCTTTTTTGTTTTTTGGTCTCTATATCTATCTGTGATTTTATAATATCTTCTATCTCTTTGGGTGTCTTGTTGTCTCTACTTATAACTCTTTGTATCTGCATAGATATAGGACAATAGACACAGACAACTTTATCTATATCATAGTTTTTTGTCTCATAATACAGCGGTATATCTACGATATATGGTGTCTGCTTTTTCTCTAGCTCATCTGCTCTAGCTATGACCTCATCATATATAAGTGGATGCACGAAACTTTCTAGCTTTTCTCTGGCTTCCTTGTCGCTAAATACCAGTCGCCCTAGCTTTTGTCTGTCTATCTCGTGTCCTACGATATATTCATCTCCAAAAAGTAGCTTGAGTTTCTCTTTGTTGTCGTCTAAGATAATTTTTGCTATCTTGTCGGTATCTATGATATCAAATCCACTTAAACTTAAAAGTGAACAAACAGTGCTTTTGCCACAGCCTATACCGCCTGTCAAGGCTATGGCATATGGTAGATTATCTTTTTGCAATACCTGTCAACTTTTCGTGAAAATATTGCGGATATATAAATGCAGCATTTTGTATCTCGCTGTTGTAATACTGGGTATCTGTGATCATATCTGACACACTCCATCGTATATCTGCTTTTGGGTGATACTTTTTTGAGCAAAATATAGCATTTGTATTATAAAAGTGATACGGCATAACTATCCAAAAACGAGACGATACCATCTTTATATCATCTATAACTTTATCAGCAATAAATACAAATATACCACACTTTGGCTCTAGCATATCGTCTATCTTTTCTATATCATGCTTGTCTAGCGATATAATAATATCAAACTTTTTGTTTATCTCGCCGTCTAGGTCTTGCATATATATCACTTGGATATCGTGTTGGGCTATGTTGTCTTTGAAGTTGTCGTTGATTTCTCCTATGACTAGGGCAGTTTGCGGGTCTTGATGTGTCGTGGCTGACACATGTATCAACATTTCGTTCAAAATATTTGTCTCATTTATCATATTTTTGGTTCCTTAAAGTTATTTTTGATATAATATCTAAAATTTATAAAAAAAGGTTGATATTATGAATAAGTTTGATAAAATACGGAATTTTTGCAAGAAGTTTAGAGTAGTTTTGGGTGTTGCGCTCATAGGTATAGGTATATGGAGCGGTAATGCTTGGTTTTATCTAGGCATATTACCTTTGCTAGCTGGATTGTTTGACTTTTGTCCTACATGTATGATAAGCAAAAAATGTTCGCCTAAAAGCTAACGATGGCAAAACTATCCTACAAGGATGCAGGAGTAGATATAGATGCTGGCAACAGTTTTATATCAAATATAGCTCCACTAGTATCTGCTACGAAAACAAAAGGTGTGCTAGGAGGCATAGGTTCATTTGCTGGTGCTTTTGAGCTACCTGCTGGCTATCAAAAACCGGTGCTACTATCTGCCACAGATGGAGTGGGAACCAAACTCAAGCTAGCCATAGTTGCAAAAAAGTTTGACACAGTCGGTATAGACTTAGTAGCCATGTGTGTAAATGATATTTTGTGTAATTTTGGCAAACCTTTGTTTTTTTTGGACTATTATGCTACTGGCAAGTTAAAGATAGAGGAAGCTACAGCTGTAGTCAAAGGTATAGCCGATGGCTGTCGTATAAGCGGCTGTGCCTTGATAGGTGGCGAGACAGCAGAGATGCCGACTATGTATAGGCATGGCGACTTTGATCTAGCTGGATTTTGTGTTGGAATTGCCGAAAAAGAGGAGATAGACAGAAAATCCCATATAAAAGATAGAGATGTGCTACTGGCACTACCTAGTAGTGGTATCCACTCAAATGGCTACAGTTTAGTTCAAAAGATATTTTTTGACAAGCTAAATATGTCGCTAGACGACACACTACACGGACGGAAACTTATAGATATTTTGCTAGAACCTACTCGCATATATGTAGATGAGTTTTTGGCACACAAGCACGATATCAAAGCCATGTCGCATATCACAGGCGGTGGTATAGTAGAAAACTTACCGCGAGTGCTACCAGATGACTTACAGGCAAATGTCTATAAATCGCAGATAAAGAGACTAGATATATTTGACGAGATAGGCAAATATGTAGAACAAAACGAGATGTATAGAACTTTCAACATGGGAGTAGGAGCTGTGTGGGTTGTGGATAAAACCAAAGCCCAAACCATCATAGACAACACAGATGCATATGAGATAGGCAACATCACACGAGGCGATAGCGGTTGTATCTTGGCATAGGAGAATAAATTGGCAAAAGTAAATATTAGCAAAGTGCTGGAAAAGTTTTTTAAAGAAAACAAAAATGGCAAAGAAACATACGAATGCTTGGTGGCGACATTTGAAAAGATGCCGACTCTAGCAAACTGCAAAAAGATAGAAGCTCTTCAAAGGATATACAATGTCAAACTTCTAAGCTCCAGAGAGCTTATATTTGCCACAAAAGATGAGCAAATAAGACAAAAAAAGCTCCAACGACAAAAGGATATGAAAGAGCAAAAAACAGAAGAGCTCTTAAACTCAAAAGAGATGTCGGAGTGGAGCAGGACTGATTCGCCTGTGAGGATGTATCTACGACAGATGGGGACGGTGCCGTTGCTTACCAAAGAACAAGAGATAACCATCAGTAAATCTATGGAACAAGGCGAAAATACTATACTCAATGCTATCTGTTCTATACCATATCTAGTACAGTTTGTCATGGATTACAAAGAACCACTAGTAAATCGTGAGAGAAAAGTCAAAGAGTTATTTAAAAGTTACGACCAAAACGAAGAATCAGACCAAGAAGAGATAGTCGGCAAAAAAAACGCAACAGAAAAAGCAAAACAAAAGCAACAGTTTTATGAAAATAGAGAAAAACATATACGAAAAGATTTCAAGGTTATTGAAAAAGCATCAAAAGAGTTGATGCTATTTGAAAAGCAATATAAAAAACCAAAATCTCCAGATAACATTAAAAAACTTTTTGATATATTGAGCTTTGCTTTCAAAAGACACCAGCTCAAACTAGGACTTACTTTACTGGGTCCTACTAGCAAACTTATCAACGAGATAGTCAAAGCACTCGAAACCACTATAAATGGAGATGATGACTTCAACACTAGGTTAAAATTGCTTGAATATAAACTGCCATTGTTTAGTGATACTCTCAAGCAAAATCATGAAAAGATAGTTTCAAAGATACTCAAACTCACCAAACCAGAGATAGCAAAGATGGTGCCGGAAGTTACTATGGTAAATACATATATGGAGATACAAAAACTATTTAGAACTAGAGAATATAGTTCCACAGGCTTTGATACGGACGATGAAGAGATCAAAAACATACTTACACAGATAAAGATTGGCAAACAGATAGCAGACGATGCGAAATTTACTATGGCAAAAGCAAACTTACGATTGGTCGTGTCGGTTGCCAAAAAATACACAAACAGAGGCTTGGCATTTTTGGACTTGATACAAGAGGGCAACATAGGACTGATGAAAGCTGTCGATAAGTTTGAACATAAAAAGGGCTATAAGTTTTCTACATATGCTACATGGTGGATACGACAGGGGATCACTAGGGCTATAGCCGACCAAGCTAGGACTATACGGATACCTATACATATGATAGAGACTGTAAATCGTATCAACATAGCAACCAGAAAATATCTACAGGAGACAGGAGAAGAGCCAGACACCAAAAAACTAGCTGAGCTTTTAGATATAGATGAGTTTAAACTAAATCAAGTGATCAGGATTACCAAAAAACCAGTCTCGCTAGAGACACCAGTAGGCACAGAAGAAGATGCCAGACTAGGCAACTTCATACCGGATACAAAAGCCGAAAGCCCATTGGCAAATATCATGCTGGACGATCTAAAAACACAGATAGAAAATATCATAGACCAACTATCGCATATAGAACAAGTAGTTCTTCGTATGAGATTTGGTCTAACAGAGGACAACAGCGACAGAACTTTGGACGAGATATCTGCTGAAACTGGTCTAAGTCGTGAGAGGATTCGACAGATAGAAGCTATAGCTATCAAAAAGTTAAAACATCCAAAGATAGGCAGACACCTGAAACTATATGCCGAAAGCTAAAAATACCCGCCACTTTATCACACAGGACGACTTCACTACAGATGAGATCAAAGAGGTGTTTGCTATGGCAGATATATTCAACGACACAAAAAGTTCAAATACTCTTCAAGACAAGCTGATAGTCACGCTATTTTTTGAAAACTCTACGAGAACTAGAAGTAGCTTTGAGATAGCTGCCAAACGATTAGGCGCAAAAGTAGTAAATCTAGACCTAGGCACAAGCTCTAGTAGTAAAGGCGAGAGCATAGAAGATACAGTAGCCAACCTAAATGCCATGAACCCAGATGCCATAGTCATGAGACATAGGACAAGCGGACTACCCAAAAGCCTGACTAGATATGTAAACTGTCCTATCATCAATGCAGGAGACGGCAAAAACTCCCACCCCACACAAGCCTTGCTAGATCTATACACTATACAGGAGCATTTCCGTGGAGATATAGACGGCAAGAGCATAGCGATAGTAGGCGATATCAAAAACTCACGAGTAGCCTCTAGCAATATAAAGCTACTGCCACGGTTTGGTCTCAAACTCATACTTGTAGCTCCTGAGTGCTTTATGCCGATGGACGATGAGTTTGAAAAAGCTCATCAACTGACCGATGTCATAGATAGAGTAGATATAGTGATGAGTTTGCGGACACAGATAGAGAGGCATAGCGAAAGCCACTACAAAAGTTTGGAGCAATATGGACAAGACTATTGTATCACCAAAGATATATTTGGCGACAGAGATGTGCTACTACTACATCCAGGACCAGTAAACAGAAACATAGATATAAGTGATGATATGTTAGCAGATACTAGATGCAAAGTGCTACGACAAGTCACAAACGGTGTCGCTATTCGTATGGCTATTTTGTTGAAGTTATTAGAGACTAGTGGCTAGATTCAAGCAAACCAGTCTCAAGTCTCAAGCAACTAGAACCTAGCAAATAGTTACTGATTTTATCTGTGTCATCTCCTCTATGGCAAACTTTGGACCCTCTTTGCCTATACCGCTTTCGCCTATGCCACCATACGGCTGGATATCAAATCGCAAAGTAGGTATATCGTTTATCACGACACCGCCACAATTTGCCTGGGTGATAAATCCTCTAACCTGTGATAAATCATTTGTAAATATTGAGTGCTGTAGTCCATAGGCAGAGTCGTTTATCTTTGTCATAGCTTCGTCAAAATTGGCAACTTTTATCAAGCTAACTATGGGAGCAAATACCTCTTCGCATACTATACTCATATCATCACGGACATCTACTACGACTGTAGGATAGAAGTTTCGCCCATCGTTTCGCCCACCTGTGAGTATTTTTGCTCCCTGTGATACTGCATCTTTGCACCAACTTTTTGCTCTGTCTATACTGTCGCTATCTATGAGCGGTCCTACAAATGTATCATCATCATATGGACTACCTACTATCAAAAGCTCTGTTTCTGTTTTTAATTTACTAGCAAACTCATCGTATATATCAGTATGAATATAAATCCTTTGCAAGCTTATACATACTTGACCGCTGTTTACAAATGCTCCAAATACTGCTCTTTTTGCAGCGACATCTATATCGGCAGTGCTATCTACATATGTGCCGGCATTGCCACCTAGCTCTAGGCATAACTTTTTGATACCTGCTGTTTTGGTTATGGTCTTGCCTACTGGCACACTACCTGTGAAACTTAGCACTCGTGGTATCGGCGAGGCTACCATAGTCGAACCTACTTCTATATCGCCATATATCAAGCTAATGGCATCTTTTGTAGCATATGGACTATCTACAAAAAGTTTTATATATTTGTAGGCAGTTAGCGGTGCTTCTGGTGTGGGTTTAAGCACCACGGCATTGCCAGATATTATAGCCGGTGCTATCTTGTGTGCTATGAGATTAAGTGGGAAGTTAAAAGGGGTGATACAAGCTACCACTCCTACAGGCTCACGAAACCAATACGATATAGTCTGTTTGCCACTATCTTGACTATCGCTATGATATGTCTCTCCGCCTAGCTCTGTCATAGCGGTTATGCTTAGTCGCATAGTCTGTATAGATCTATCTACTTCTATTTTGGCGAAGCTTATGGGTTTGCCAACTTCATCTACTATAGTTCTAGCTATGTCGTTTTTTTGGATTTTCAGATTTTTTATGACGTCTTCTAGCCATGATATTCTGGTTGATAGTTTTGAGGCTTTTGTGTCTTTGCTAGCTTTTTGGGCTATAGATAAAGCCTTGCTTGTGTCCTCTACACTACACAAGGGATATCTCGATACAACTTTTTGGTCATATGGACTTAGTCTGTCTCGTAGCTTTGGTCGTCTCTCTTCAATACTGCCGAAAAATATATTGGCTATCATAGTTGCACTCCTACTTTGCAATTTTGCATGATATTTGGTTTGGTTATTTTTAACTTCAAATCTCTTATATCGTATATAGCACAGATAGACAACTCACAAGCTATCAGTGCTTCTTCTATTAGCTTGTATTTGCCAGATATTATCGTATCTTGTATATTTTGTGCAACTTTTGTATAATCAATATAATCCTTTTTTTGTTTGTCATAATTATATCTAAACTCCAGATCTACCACAATCTTTTGTGGATTTTGTCGCTCATACTTTAGCACTCCCAATATAGCTTCAAACTCTAGGTTGTGTATAAATAGTTTCAAATCCTTTGCTCATTTCCTTGAAATACTCTAGTGATATTTGGTATATGTTTATAAAATATGATAAATACTATCATAAAAAGCGGGATATTTGAGTCAATGCCTAGACCATCGTTTAAGATAACAGCAGTTATCATGATAGCCAATATACCCAACAGCGAACTTACAGACGATATTTTCAACAACTTCGCAGAGACTATCCACACTACAGCCCCAGCGATAGTCGGCAACGGCAACAACACCACAAACACACCCAAAGCAGTAGCCACACCTTTGCCACCTTCAAATACGAGATATATACTATAACAATGCCCTAGCACAGACAGCACAGCTATAGCCCATATCGTCTCTAGTGGCATATCATATCTATATGCTACGGCTATGACCAAGATACCTTTTAACGCATCCAGTGTGATAGTAGCAAAGCCTAACTTTTTTGCTAGTTTTGGGTCTTTTTGTTTGACCACTCTTAGCACATTTGTAGCACCTATGCTTTGACTGCCTGACTGCTGGACATCGACATTTGCAAACCTTTTTGCCAATATCAAACCAAATGGGATAGACCCCACTAGATATGCCACCAGATAAAACACTATATTTATATTTATAAACTCCATAAAACTCCTTAATCTTTTATTTTTATTTTTTTGTATTGTATCATAATAATATCAAAGTTGCCAGCCACAAAAATAGAAAAAATCCAACAACATCGGTAATAGTAGTCAAAACTACTGTGCTACCTATAGCTGGATCTATCTCGAACTTTTGCAAAATCAACGGTATAGATGCACCGAAAAATCCAGCAACAACTATATTTATAACCATACTTATAGCTATAACAAATCCTAGATATGGTATGCTAAACCACACAGCCGACACGACTCCTATGACTATACCAAATACCAAGCCGTTGATCAGTGCTATGACTAGCTCCTTTTTCACGATTCTTTTAGCATCTCTTTGGTCTATGTCTCTCAGAGCCAACTGCCTGACTGCTACTGTCAAACTTTGAGTGCCTGCATTGCCTCCCATGGAAGCTACTATCGGCATAAGCACAGCTAGCGCTACAATAGCTCCCAAAGTATCGACAAATAGTCCTATGATGAGCGATGCTAATATAGCGGTAAATAGGTTTATACTCAACCATATAGCTCTAGTTTTTGTAGATTTGTAGATATTTTCGTCCTCTTCGGCATCGTCATCGACTCCTGCTAGATTGTATATCTGCTTGGTAGCTTGCTCATTTATAATATCATGTATATCATCTGAAGTTATTCGTCCTATTAGCTTGTGGTCTTTGTCAACCACTGGTATGACAGAGAGGTCGTATTGTTCAAAATTGTGGACGACATCTTTTATATCTGTTGTATCTTTTGTCCATATCACATCAAAGTCATCTTTGTTTGCCTCTATATTTTCTTGTAAACTTTGTTTAAACTCAAATACAAGCAGGTCGTCTAGTCCTATGGTATGTTGCAAGCTGTTTTTGTCGTCTGTTATAAACAAGTTTTGTATATGTTCTAACTCTCCGCTTTTTTTGAGTGTCGCAAATCTTCGTATGATATCATGGACATTTTCACTCATCTTTGCTTGAAAAACTTCTGTCTGCATATGTGAACCTGCTTGGTTTTCATCGTATGTTTTGAGTCTTTGTATATCTTGTTGGTCTTTTTTGGTGAGGGATTTTATGAGCTTTTGTGCTTTTTGTTTGTCTATTTGCTCTATCTCTTGTATCATCTCTAGTTGGTCGTCTGATTCTAGATTTTCTAGAGCTGTGGATAGTTTGTCTGTGTCTGTATTTGAGACGATTTTATCTATAAATCTATCTGGCAGTGCCAGAGCTACATCGCCCAAGAGTTCAGCTGGTATCGTCTGTATAGCTTTTGCAAATTTTTCATCGTCAAACTGTTTTATTATAGAAGCTATCACAGATGGGTGGAGCTGTGATATATCTTTGGAGTTTAGATATGTTTGGAGCTTATGCATATTTATAACCTTTGATAAAGTCATCTATCATTTTTGTATCAAAACTTTTTGTAGGGATTATCTCCAGCTTCATCAATACTGGCTCGGTTTTTAGCAGATGTTTTAACTTGTGTATATCTTTGCTGGTTGTAACTATAGTGTGGGTTGGATAATTTTCTACTATATTGTCTATATCTTGTGGATGAAACTCATAGTGGTCATAAAATGACTTTATATCGCAGTTTGACGGCAAAAACTCTACCAATCTACCTGGCTTGGATATAGCTGTGATACACACGGTGTCGCTTGGAAGCTTATCTATAGTTTTGCCGTTTTGCTCGAAATTCACAACTCTTTTAAAATCATAGCCATCTTTTATAACTATATCTGCCATACTATAAAAGAGTTTCGGCAGTTTGTATCCGCCACTAGGTAGGCAAAATATATTTTGTGGTTCATCTTTTGGTCTGATAAGAATATCAAATTTTTTTATACTGTATTTAGCATATCCATCGTCTAGAAATATAACTTTCGCTCCTAGTTCTATAGCTTTGGCTATACCTACTTGTCTATCTTCGCTGACTATGACTGTACAGTTTGATATAGCATTTGCTAGAGAGATAGCTTCATCGCCACTTTGTTGGACAGAAGCTTTTATATCCCCTTTTAATGACACGACCAACAAACCTTTTGACTGTCTGCCGTGTCCTCGCAACACTACTGCCACATCTTTGTATTTTTTTGCTAGATACTCTACTATAGGTGTCTTGCCACTTCCGCCTACAACCAAGTTGCCGACACTTATCACAGGCACAGCTGGCAAAAACACCATATATGACTTGGCTTTTTTATACAAAATTGTCATACAATAGATCATAGTCAATGGCAAGACTGCTATAGATATAAGTTTTTGAAAAAAATTTGGGAAAAACAGATACTGCTCAACCTGCAAAAAAGTTTTGTTTTTGAAACTATTTATATCCATTTTGCATCTAACTTTACAATCTGCTCACACACAAAATCAACTTGACTATAACTCATATTTTCATATATTGGCAATGATAATATTTTGCTGAAACTACTCAAAGCATTTGGATACAGTGTGATCTTGTAGCTGTATTTTTCTTTGTAATACGACAACAGATGCAAAGGTATATAGTGAAGTCCAGCGACTATACCTTTTGTCTTGAGTTCTCTTGCAAAGGCATCTCTGTTTTTGCTCACTTGGACGATAAATTCGCCATATACAGAATTTTTGTCAAATTTACTGATAGTTATATGTTTTAAGCCATGAAGTTTTTCGCAATATATTTTAGCTATTTCTATCCGTTTTTGAATATATGTTTCATATTTTTCCAACTGTGTCAAATTGTATATCATAGAAAGGATATCTAAGTGAAAATCATGCCCAACCGACTCCACATCATATAGATATTCAAGCTCACGATCGCCGTGATACACCATAGGCAAACCATTTGATTTTTGGACATAAAGCTTTTGTGCTGTCGTTTCATCTTGTGTTGTCAATATCGCTATATCTGCTATTTTTTTATCTGTAAGCTGTTTGGTCAAAGTCAATATTGATATATCTGCTTTTTGAGTAGATATATCTATATTGCCATATTTTTGACCCAGCATATTTATAGCTATTTTAACTAGTTTTATCTTGTAGTTTTCGCATATTTTTTCTAGTCTATCTATGTCATGTATAACATCTGGCATGATTGTCCATAGGAGTATTTTTATTTTTTTATGATAATTTTCTTCAAGATATGTCTCAAACTTATCTAAGTCCATATTGTAGTTGTCTGTCATGATATCTATAAACACAGGCTTGCAGTCCAAGTGCCTAACCGCTTGAGGCAAAACTACTGGTGAACAAACACTCATCATGACCTCATCACCTCTTTTTGTGTCATATACTTCCAAAGCTATCTTTATGGCGAAACTTATATTTGGCACAGCTACACAATGCTCCACTATAAATAACTCTTTGAACCTGTTTTCTATATCTACACTAGATATATTTTGTGTGTTTTTCAAACCCTTTGTGAAGTTTTCTATATCTGCATTATCGACAAAAGGTGTAAAAAATGGTATATCTTTATAGTCCATCAAACTATCTTTGCTATATTTGGCATATGTAGCTTGAAGCTATATTTTGTCATACGATCTATTATCATATCTATCAAAACTTTGTCATATCCCTTCTCTAAAAGCTGTGATCTGTCAATACCATCATCTACAAGTTTTTTCAAAACTTCGTCAATCTTTTCATAGCTGAAGCCCAGCTCTTGTTCGTCTGTCTGTCCGCTCCATAGATCTGCCGATGGTTTTTTGGTCAAGATATTTTCTGTTATCTGTAGATATGTGCCAAACTTATATAGACTACTTTTGTATATATTGCCTATTGGATTGAAAGCACATGCTGTGTCACCATATATAGTGCCATATCCTAGCAAAATCTCAGAGCGGTTTGAAGTGCCTACAACTACACCATCAATACTACTACTAATATCATACAAAGTTGCCATTCTCACTCTAGCTGTGAAGTTGCCTACCTGTAGCGGTGTGGAACTTTTGTCTAAAAAATAGCTACTGACGACTTGTCCTATATGGACTATCTCATAACCTATATCAAACTTGTGGCATAGCTGTTTTGCATCCTCTATGCTACTGGCACTTGAGTTTTGTGATGGCATCAAGACGCATTTTAAATTTTCAGCACCAACTGCATGTAAACATAGCATCGCGACGACTGCAGAGTCCAGACCACCACTTAAGCCTACTACAAGTTTTTGTGCTTTTGTTTTTTTTAGTTCGTGTTGAATAAACTTGACCAAATTGTCTTTGATTTGTTTGTTATTCATCACAATCCATCCAGATATTTTCTTTTCTTGACAACAAAACTCCAAACAACTTAAACTCTTTTTTGCCTAGATAATACGGTTTCCACCATTTGATAGCTGTAGGCACAGTAAGGTTCAGCAAAAACACAACCCCTATAAGTATATAAAACTGTTCTAGTGATATGATATGATGCTGAGTAAATGCTATATTTATGACGATAAATGCAAGCTCAGCTCGTCCTAGCATACCAAAACCTATCATCACACTTTCGTGCCATTCGTATCTGCCAGTGTATCTAGCTGCCGTGCTAGCTGACACGACCTGTAATATCAAAACCGTCACAAACAACACAAATATAGGAAACAGTACATTTAATATGATCTCTACATCAAACAAAAGTTTAGTTCCTAACATCAAGAAAAATATAGGACCAAAGATAGTAAACGCAAGATGATCTATGATATATTTTGCTTCTTTTTGGTGAGATTTTATCTCTTTGTTTATATTGAAGTTAAAATACTCACCCTTGAGAAACAAACCTCCAAAATATGCCCCGATAGCAGGGTGAAAGCCAAACACTTCAGCTAACAGTCCAAATGTAAATGCTATAAGTATCATGATGACAGGGGTAAATTTGCCATTTTGTGTGACTAGTAGTTTTCGTATGCCTAGCTGGTATCGTATTTTCACGGCTAGATTAAATATGATTCCGTGTTTTTTGTTTTTTTCTACTACAAGAGTATCAGGAAATAGTATAAGCCCTATAAATGCCATGATACCAAAAAACAGCACAACTTTCAGCATGATAATACCAAGCCCACTTATGTCTATACCAGAAGATGTAACATGTCCAGCACTAATTATGATAGGCATAAGTATAGACAAGCCAATGAGCGAAAGCACATCATCTACCACGGCTGCGGTCATGATAGCTGTAGCAGCAGTAGATTTGTGTAAGTTTTCGTCTCTTAAGCTCACCATAGTTAGAGACACGGCAGTCGCTGTCATAGTAAGCCCCCATATCATCTGACTATAAAAGTCAAACCCAAAAAATCCAGCAGTATAATATCCTGCCAAAAACGGAAACAAAGCACCTATGATAGCTATGCCCATGCTTTTTTTGAGTCCTCGCATAAAGTGAGATAAGTTTTCATCGAACCCCAAAGCAAACATTATAAATACTATGCCCCACTCACCTATAGCTTCTATGACTTGATGTTCTTGTGGTAATATACCTAGATTTACCGCTACACTACCAAACAGTATAAGCCATAGCACATCTACAGTCCTTGTCTTAGATGATAATATCTTTGCGAATACTATGAGAGATATAACTATAGTTGAATATAACCATAAATCGTGATGCATAAAATGTCCTTTTTTTATATTATTTTATCTTTTTTAGCTTAATTTTATTGTTTTTGGATATAATTAACAAAAAAAGGATTATAAGATGATAAAAAATATTATTTTGGTTATATTGGCAGTATTTATATTTACGGGGTGTGTTTTGACTGGTTCAAGTAGCAAAACAAACTACAACAAGGTAGATAAAGTAAACTACTCGTTTATCATACCAACCCCCAAACTAAACGATACTTTGAAAACACAGTATCCTACACAGCAAACTGTATCGTATGGAGCTATGAAAGGGACTTTATATATCAAAGACCCAGTTGCTTATGAACAAAACAACAACGACAAACTTGTAGTCGTAGCAAATTTCAAGTTTGTAAACTATCTTTTTCCAAAGGGTCTAAACGGTATTATAGATATAACATCAGGCATAAGGTTTGAAACAAAATCAAAAAAGATATTTTTCAAAAACTTACAAGTGCGAGATATTAAGTTTGAAAACTTTTCTTCGTCAAAATATATCACTTATGATCCACAAGAGATCATCACGAAACTTATAGCCAAAACAGTTTTGGAGTCTTTATCAAAAAAATATATATACAACTTAAGTCAAGACAGCAAATCATTGGGAACTATAGAATCTGTCAAAGTATATAACAGTAGAATATTTGTAAATCTAGGACTATAATGGCAAGCTCTGACCTAAAGCAAAGAACCACAACAGCAGTGTTGCTTTTTGTTGGGTTTTTGATAGTTGGTTTCGTGAACAATATATTTTTAACATGGGCAGTGCTAGGTGTCATGATGGCACTGTCTGTCATAGAGGCTCAAAAGATATTTGGAACCGCTTCAAAAGTTATGGTGATATATAGTTTGGTCGTATGGACTGTGGCTTTGTTTTATCCAAAGCCAGAGGAGATAGTGCTTGTCATGGCTATAGTGCTGTTGTCAAAACTAGCCTACAACAACTCTATCAAACCAAAAGAGATGCTGCCTTTAGCTTATCCACTCGTGTCGTATCTATTTATATTTTCACTCTATGTATCATATGGCTTGAAAGCATTTGTGTGGCTTATAGTCATAGTCATAAGCACAGATATAGGGGCATATTTTATAGGCAAAAAGTTTGGCAAAACCAAGTTCAGCCCAACAAGTCCAAACAAGACCCTAGAAGGTGTGGCAGGTGGCATAATAGTCGCTACTGTGCTGGGTTCGCTTTTTGTAATCAGTCAGCTTAGTTTTGTGACTGGGCTACTTATATCGTTTGTCACAGCTATATCATCTATATTTGGCGATCTGTTTGAAAGTTATCTCAAACGACAAGCAGAGATAAAAGACAGTGGCGATATATTTCCTGGACATGGCGGTATGCTAGACAGAGCAGATGGCTATCTGTTTGCTAGTGTGATATTGGTCGTGTTGCTTAGGTTTACTGTTTGATAATCTTAGGTTGCACTGGTTCTATTGGTGCGAACTGTATCAAAGTAGCCTTGTCCCACAAGCTACATATAGATCTGCTAGTAGCTGGAGAAAATATCCAACTACTCAACAGACAGCTCACTATAACAAATCCAAAGAGTGTAGTCATAGCTCACAAGCGAGATATCCACAAAGTCAATCATCCAAATGTTCACTTTGGCAAGCAAGCTATGCTTGATGCTATAGAAAACTCCTCAAGTAAATTAGTAGTCAATGCCTTGACAGGTTTCATAGGACTAGCTCCTACACTCACGGCTATATCGTGTGGCAAAAAAGTCGCCCTAGCAAACAAAGAATCGCTTGTAACTGCAGGACAGTTTATAGATATATCAAAGATAATCCCCATAGATAGCGAGCATTTTAGTTTGCAATATATTTTAGACAAGACAAAAAATCTTGACCGTCTAACTATCACCGCATCTGGTGGCAGTTTTAGAGATTTGTCACTAGATAAGTTTAAAGATATAACCATAAAAGATGCTCTAAACCACCCCAACTGGTCTATGGGAGAGAAGATCACTATAGATAGTGCCACTATGGCAAACAAACTTTTGGAAATCGTGGAGGCTTATTGGTTGTTTGGATCTAAAAATATAGATGCCATCATAGAGCCAAAGTCGATAATCCATGCATTTGTATCATATAAAGACGGCAGCACTGTAGCACATATGGCAAACCCATCTATGATATTGCCTATATCCTATGCACTAACTGGTAGCTGTAGTACTGATATGATGAGGTCTATATCCCTAAGCGACATAGGGTCTTTGGAGTTTAGACAGATTGACAACTTGCGGTATCCTATATTTAGTCTCAAAGATGATATGCTAGACAATCCATCACTAGCAGTGGTGCTAAACACGGCAAATGAGATAGCTGTGACTAGGTTTTTAGGTGGTGGTATATCATTTGTGGATATATCTCGTTTTGTGTTGGATATGGTAAATAAATATCACAGCCCAAAGATCAACACTATAGATGATATATATGCTATAGACCGACAAATAAGGCAGACAGAAAAGTAGCGACTAGAGAGGTTTTCTCTGTTTTTCTATGGCACATCTGCCTATCATTTCGGCATTGTCGCCACAATATTTCATAAGTGGTGCTTGAAAATTTGCACAATCAAACTTCGCTAGTAGCTTTTTGAGTTCATCTTGTAGGTATATATTTGCACTTGCTCCGCCTACTACGGCAAAATTTTGTGGTGGATTTGTCCTAAAATGTTTTTTGAGCTTCATGATGATATGTGAGACCGCTGTTTTTTGAAAACTGGCACAAATATCACTTTTGGTCTGTTTGTCTAGGTTTGGCTCTTTGTTTATAACTATTCTTACCGCATTTTTGAGACCACTGTAGCTAAACATTATCTGTGGACTTTGTCGAAGTGGCACTGGAAAAGTCCATCTGTTTTCATCTCCACTTAGAGCATACTGTTCTACTATAGGACCACCCGGATATGATAGACCCAACATCTTGGCTACTTTGTCATAACTCTCGCCAAAACTATCGTCCATAGTCTCACCTATAGTTTTTGAGCTGTTTTTTTCTACTTGCATGAGCTTCGTGTGTCCGCCAGAGACTAGTAGACAACAGATAGGAAACTGAGTTTCTTTTTGTATAAACAGCGAATATATGTGTCCTTGTAGGTGGTTTATAGGTATTAGCGGTATATCTAGCCCTATGCTTATAGCCTTTGCCATACTTACACCTTGTGTCAAAGATACTTTCAGTCCAGGCGCAGTCGTCACAGCTACAGCACAAAGATATGGAAAATACCTTTCGGTCTTTGCAAATATCTTTGGTAGTGCTTCTAAGTGCAATCTACTAGCAAGCTCCGGCACTACTCCGCCATATTTGTCATGTTCGCTCTCTTGTGATACTTTTTCGCTGAAAACTATCTTGTAGTCATCTACACAAGTTATGGCAATACTGCTATCGTCACAACTTGACTCTATAGATAATAGCAAGTTTTTTTTATGTATACAATCCGCCATTTACTTTGAGTATCTCGCCTGTGATATACGATGAATGGTCACTTAACAAAAATGCCACACTCTGTGCTACTTCATCGCTCGTGCCAAACCGCCCTAGTGGGATGTTTTTTTCATAATTTTCTTTGATTTCTGGCTTTAACTCATCTGTCATATCTGTAGCTATAAATCCTGGTGTTATGGCATTGAACCTTATATTTCGTATAGCACCCTCTTTGGCAAAGGCTTTGGTCATACTGTTTACTCCGCCTTTACTGGCACTATAGTTTGTCTGACCTGCATTGCCCATCTCGCCTACTATCGATGATATATTTACCACACTTCCAAATCTTTTTTTGCTCATGAGCTTCAAGACATCACGACACCCTATAAAAGCCGACTTCAAGTTTGCATCTATAACGTTATCAAAGTCATCTATACTCATACGAATAGCTAACTTATCTTTGGTTATACCTGCATTGTTTACTAAATACGAAAGCCCACCATCACTATCAACTATGAGCTTGAGCATCTCTTTCCAGTCGTTTTCTACAGAGACATCACCCTTGACTACACCTGCTTTGCCACCATCTGCTACTATATCTGCCATGACCTTGTCTGCTAACTGTGGGTTGCTTCTGTAGTTTATCCACACTTTCAAACCCTCTTTTGCTAAATATTTAGCAATGCTAGCACCTATACCTTTGCTTGCCCCTGTTATTAGGACATTTGAGCCACTAAATTTCATAATTTTCCTTTTTTTGTATAATATCAAATTAAACTTAAGGCTACTTGGATATAATTATAAAATTTTGAAAAAGGTCTCATATGAAAAGTTTAGTTTTATTGACAAATTGCGACAAAGTTAGGGCTATTTGCCAGATTTCGCTCAAAGATACAAATATTGACTTGCAAGTGGTCAAAAGTGTTGATTATGTCAAACCTAGCGATATGGCGCTAATAGATGAAAGTTTTATAAACAACGATCTAGACCTGCTCAAGGCGTATGTCTCTAAACTCAATGAAAACTGCGATAAAATCGGGGTCATCACGAGCAGACGAGACTTTGACAAAGATTTTGTGTCGTTTGTGATATACAAGCCATTTTTACCAAATCATCTTGTGCAAGTGATTATAACACAGTTTAACAAAATAGAAAATTTTAAAGTCAAAGTGACAGACAAAAATTACAAACAAAACATAGACGCAAATATAAATAACACAAATAGCACAAGAAAACAAACTACAAGAAAAAAAAGTACATCGGCACTCAATATTGACGAGATAAATGACATCAAAAGACTACTTCAAAGCACTGCTTCACAAAGAGAAGCGAGAAAAAATATTAGACTAAATATCGACCAAATAAGTGATTATGATGATAGTCGCAGATCATACAAAAATAGAAATCGCTCTAAATATAGCACCACAACTAGACACAATGCAACCAGAAACAACACTATCACACTTGATAGGTTTTTGCTAGAACAGCTCATGCCACTTTTTGCAGTTTTGGACAAAGAAGTTGTTACAAACCTCATGCGAGGCAAAGTTGTGGATCTGAAACTTAAACTTAGTACATAAAGGAGAATATATGACGACTATAGATGTAGCTCACCCATATTTTGGAGTATTTGTGATGTTTACACTCACATTTGGAGCTTTTATTGCCACCACCGTTTTGGCAAGACTGGTGAGCAGGAGACTAGCGAGGCTTGACACAGAGAAGCTCAAGACCTCACTATATGAGTGTGGTCCAGAGGTTACCAAACAACCAAATAGCATATCGCCACAGTTTTATCTTATGGCATTGCTTTTTATATTGTTTGATGTGGAGATCATATTTATGTTTCCGTGGGCGGTCAATTTCACCACTTTGGGGTGGTTTGGCTTTGTAGAGATGATATTGTTTATACTACTACTTACTATAGGTTTCGTATATGCATGGAAAAAAGGAGCTTTAACATGGCACAGCATAAAGTAGATTATCTAAAAGACGGCGGTGCACCTGTGGTGCTGACAACTATCGACAAACTGGTCAATTTTGGACGGAGCAACTCACTTTGGCCTATGACCTATGGGCTGGCTTGTTGTGCTATAGAGATGATGGCTAGTGGAGCAAGTCGTTTTGACTTTGATAGGTTCGGCACTATATTTAGAGCAAGTCCTAGACAAAGCGATGTGCTGATAGTAGCAGGAACTTTGACGAAAAAACATGCGGTATTTATGAGACGATTATATGACCAAATGACAGATCCAAAGTGGGTAATATCTATGGGAAGCTGTGCAAACACCGGTGGTATGTTCAACACCTATGCCACAGTCCAAGGTGTAGATAGAGTGATACCTGTAGATATATATCTACCCGGCTGTGCTCCACGACCTGAGTCACTTCAATATGCTTTGATGCACTTACAACAAAAGATTCGTAGAAACAAAGCCGGCATGGCACAAAAATCAAAAAGGCTAATATGATGAGAATGTATAAAGAGAAACAAAATGTTCAAAAAAAGTCCTACCATAGCGATAGATTTTACAAGACACCAACTCTACCGAAACTAAACCCAGACACAAACTCTCTATTTGCTGCAGATATAAGCAACCTACAAACTATAGTAAATATAAATGAGAGTTATATCCAAGCAGGTCATCTAGTGATATATATAGACCCAGCAGACAATACTACCGCTATAACATATCTAAAAGATAGTTTGGATTATGACTTTATGATGGAGTTGAGTGCTATCGATTATATAGCTACACGTGGTGGATTTGAGATATTTTATGAGATGTTATCTACTATCAAAAAAAGCAGAATCCGTCTAAAATGTTTTATCCAAAAAGATGAAGCTATACAATCTGTCTATAGTATATTTAATATGGCAAACTGGAGCGAGCGAGAGATGTATGATATGTATGGAGTCAAGGTCAAAAGCCACCCATATATGAAGCGACTTCTCATGCCGGACGACTGGAGCGGATATCCGCTACTCAAAACTTATCCACTCATAGGCGATGAAGCTGCTTCGTGGTATGAAGTAGACAAGATATTTGGGCATGAAAACAGAGACAAGATAGGCAAAGAACTTAGAGATACGGCACAAGTAGATAGATATGACACAAACAGATTTGCTCGACTAGGACACGAAGTGCCAAAAGGTGCCGATATAAGTGGTGGCGAACCAGATACTCCTATACGATACCAAGAGGACGGTGGATCTACACTTGTGACAAAATTTGACAAAAAACCGTCTAAGATATTAGACAAAAGAAAGTAGGAGAGTAGTATGCAACAACCAAACAGGCTAAAACCATTTTTCGAAAACATATCGTTTGACAGAGAAGACAATACCATGGTGGTCAATTTTGGACCACAACACCCATCCGCTCACGGACAACTCAGACTGATACTAGAGCTACAAGGCGAAGAGGTCATAAAAGCAGTGCCGGATGTAGGATACCTACACAGAGGTATGGAAAAGATGGGCGAAAATATGATATACAACGAATTTTTGCCCACAACCGATCGTATGGATTATATAGCCGCTACTGCAAACAACTATGGATTTGCCTTGACCGTAGAGAGACTTATAGGTATAGAAGCTCCACGAAGAGCTCAAGCTATACGAACTATGCTTTTGGAGTTAAATCGTATCATATCGCACCTTTTTTGGCTTGCAACTCATGCACTTGATGTAGGAGCTATGAGTATATTTTTGTATGCTTTTAGAGAGCGAGAATATGCTATGGACTTGATGGAGGAGTATTGTGGAGCCAGACTCACACATAGTGCCGTCCGTATAGGTGGAGTGCCACTTGATTTGCCGGAAAACTGGCTAAACGATCTACAGAAATTTATGACAATTTTGACAGAACAGCTAGAAACATATGAGGGGCTGTTGTCCAAAAACAGAATATGGCGAATGCGACTAGAAAATGTAGGAGTGATATCTAAAGATATGGCGAAAAGTTGGGGAGTGACTGGTCCTGCTCTTCGTGCGAGTGGAGTTAAGTGGGATTTGCGAAAAGAGATGCCTTATGAGTTATACAGCGAACTTGACTTTGATGTGCCAGTGTCTGACAGAGGTGATAGCTACGGCAGATATCTATGCTATATGCAAGAGATGAGACAATCGATGAGGATACTAAAACAGCTTGTGCCTATATATGAAAAAACCGACACACAGCTGATGGCAAACAGCCCACGATATCTATCGCCTACAAAAGAGCAGATGATGACACAAAACTATTCTCTCATGCAACATTTTGTGCTAGTAACCCAAGGTATGCGACCACCAGTTGGAGAAATATATGTAGCAACCGAATCACCCAAAGGAGAGCTAGGATTTTATATCAACAGCGACGGTTCGCCATATCCATATAAACTCAAAGTTAGAGCACCTAGTTTCTGGCATACTGGTTTGCTACAAGACCTACTACCTGGACACCAGCTAGCGGATGTGGTCACGATCATAGGAAACCTAAACATAGTGTTTGGCGAGATAGATAGATAGGAGCAAAATATGAAAAGATATGATCTAAGACCACTGAAAGAAAACTTTGGTGACAGAATGATAGAGCTGATAAACAGCGATATAAAAGATGGCGAAAATGCTATAATATTGTTTGAGATAGGCGACTTTACCGCTGTCCAAAAGTCAGCGGACATAGTGCGAAAACACAACTGGACTCTCATGAATTCTCTCAAGTTCAACGAAGTAGACTGGACAATAATAGTCAAAAAGACAGCTCCGCGGACACAAAAGACCACAGACACAAACGACTAGGCAAAAGATATGAGCAAGATATATTTTTCTATATGGCAAGATGAGATCATAGACAACCGTGGCAAAACAGCTGGCGATATCAAAGAGACAGCCCACAAGTTGCCATTTGAGTTTGACAAAGACCAACCGACCAAAGCATTTGTAGGGTGGAGTGGTTTTGCTATATTTGACAAAAACACAGATATAGTCCAGTTAGCCACCAACTATGCTAGACAATACCAAGAATATAGTCAAGCCTGTGGCAGGTGTGCCCCCGGAAGGTGGGGCGGTAGGATATTATACGATATATTGGATAAAATTGGGCGAGGAGATGGCGAGCGAAGCGATCTGGCACATCTCAAAGAGATAAGCTCCACTATGAAAGAGACTAGCAAATGTGAGATAGGCAAAACTGTGCCAGTGCCACTACTATATATGATAAAATATTTTGAAAAAGATTTTATGCGATGTATACAGGAGCAAACTCCATCGCCACGATATGCAAAAGACGACAGCAAATATATAGCAAATGTGACAGCTCCTTGCACTGATCTATGTCCGTCTCATGTAGATATACCTGCATACATAGAGGGAGTTAGGGATTTGGATTTTGAAGCGTCGCTCAAAGCCACACGACAAACTATGCCACTATCTCATACTTGTGGGAGAGTTTGCCCACACCCATGTGAAGATGCTTGTCGTAGAGCCAACTTAGATGAGCCTATATCTATCATGGAACTCAAACGAATAGGCGCTGACTATGAGACAGACCATGCTTTGCAGTGGTTTCATCCTACCAAACCAAAACCACCCAAAAACGATGGCAAAAAGGTAGCTATCATAGGAGCAGGTCCTGCTGGTCTCACTGCTGGATATTATCTAGGGTTAGAGGGTATAGATGTGACTATATTTGAAGAGTTGCCAGTGTTGGGTGGTGAAGTAGCCGTAGGTGTGCCACAATACCGTATGCCTATAGAAAAATACAACCAAGATATCAAGCTAGTGGAAGATATGCCGACAGTCAAGATCATCAAAAACCACAAAGTAACTGCAGATAGGTTAAAAGAGATAGACGAGCAGTTTGATGCTACTATGCTAGGTTTTGGTGCTAGGCTATCCAAAGCGATACGATGTGAAAACGAAAATCCAGATATAGTAGGATATTGGGGCGCTATAGAGATGCTTGACAAGGTCAATTTGTGGCACAAATACCGTATAGGCTCACCAGCTAAAGAAGAGTTAGAAGGCAAAACTATCGTATGTGTAGGTGGTGGATTTACCTCTATGGATGTGGTGCGATGTTCTATACGAGAGGGAGCTAAACGAGTGATCATGTTATATCGTAGAGATGAGAAAACTATCATACGAAACACTACTCTAGAAGAATACACAGAAGCAGTGGAAGAGGGTGTGGAGTTTGTGTTTTATAGTGCTATAAACAAGCTTATAGACAAAGACGGTGTGCTAAAATCACTCATAGTAGATATATTTGAGCTAGTTCCTGACCCAGACGGTGGTAGAGCTCAGCTAGTCAAACAAGAGGGCAAAAGCTATGAGATAGAGTGCGACTTTGTCATACCAGCAGTCTCTCAAAGTTCTGATCTACAAATACTACCAAAAGATTGGGAGCTAGAGATGACTTCATGGGGGACACTGCTAACCAATGGCAGAGACTATATGACTAGTCGTGCTGGTCTGTTTGCCGCAGGTGATTGTGAATACGGACCTATGACTATAGTCAATGCCGTAGGACAAGCCAAAAGAGCATCAAGTGTCATATCTAGATATATCTATGACGGCAAAGTTAGTTTGACAGATGATGAGATCATGCAAGACCACTTTAGCCGACTTAAAGTATATAACAAAAATGAAAAGATCACGAGCTGGATGCCAGGATTGCCACGAGAACATAGTGAAAAACTAGACACAGACACTAGAAAATCAAACAACCTAGAAGTAAATCTAGGTTTCACCCAACACGAAGCTGTGGCAGAAGCTATGCGATGTATGCGATGCTACTATATAGGTATGGTGGTCGTATGAGTGAGCAGATTATAAACAGGGGCAAAAAACTTAAGCTGACAATAGATGGCATAACTTGTAGCGGAGTATATGGTGAAACTATATTGCAAATAGCCAGACGATACGACATATATATACCTACTATGTGTTATCTTAGCAAACTATCGCCTATAGGTAGCTGTCGTATGTGCGTAGTAGATGTGAGTGGTGTAGATGGGTTTGTGTTAAGCTGTCAAGAAAAAGCAGTAGACAAAGCCGTTATAACCACAAATAGCGATGACTTACACAAACACAGACAAAATATCATGAAGTTATACGATGTAAATCATCCACTTCAATGCGGAGTTTGCGACAAAAGTGGCGAGTGTGATCTACAAGACAAGACACTAGAGTTTGAAGTATCATCACAACAATTTATGGCAAAAGACCAGTATAGAAAAAAGAAAAAGTGGGGAGTTTTAAGCTACGACCCATCGCTTTGTATATTGTGTGAAAAGTGTGTCAGCACTTGTAACGAAATCATAGGCACAAAGGCTCTATATATCAAAACAGGCGGCTACAAATCAACCATAGATATAAGTATGTCAAAGTGTGAACAGTGCGGGGATTGTATATCGGTCTGCCCGGTAGGAGCTATGGTATCAAGCGACTTTAAATATCGCTCAAATGCTTGGGAGTTATCAAAAACCCCATCTAGTTGCGCTCATTGTAGTGCTGGATGTGCTTTGTCCTATGAAAGCAAACCAGTCAGAAACGAGACAGGTAAACAGGTTCAAAAGATAGTCCGTGTCACAAACGACAGTGAGTTTGGCACACTATGTGGAGCTGGACGGTTTGGGTTTGATTTTGCCACAAAAAACTGTGGCAAAGATGTAGCGGTATTTGACAAAGCTCTCAAAGCTCTCAAAACAGCAGACACGATAAAGTTCAACTCATATATCACAAACGAAGAAGCCTATATACTACAACAACTCAAAGTCAAGTTAGGAGTAAAACTAGTAAACGAAGATGCGGTTTGTTACAAACGATTTTTAGAAAACTATACTACCACATCAAACAACTCTTTATATACAGCCGACACCAAAGATATATCAAACAGCGACTTAGTCGTGTTGATAGGCTCGAGGATAAGCCGTGACAATCCAGCGGTCAAATATGCTATAAACCAAGCAAACAAAAAACACAGAGCTAGTTTCATATATATGCACCCTATAGATGATATAGCTTTAAGCGACAAATACAGATCATTTGTCAAATACGAAGCAGGAGCAGAAGAGGCGGTCATAGCGATGCTAGGCTACTATTTGCTACGAGACAATCCAGAACTCAAGCCATATATAGATACTCTTGATATAGGTAACTTAAGCGGTGAGTCAAGTGTCGGTGAAGAGGAGATAGAGCAGATATATCAACTATCGAAGAGACAAAAAACACAAGTGTTGATAATAGGCGAAGATATATACAGACACAAAAATGCTACAAATATAGCCAAAATAGTGGGGTTAATAGACAGATACAGCTCTTTTGCGGTCTGTTTAGTTCCATCACAGACAAATAGTCTTGGAGTATCACTCATATGCGATATGGAGGACACTCCGTCTGGCAAAACATTTGGCTACAATGTAAAAGCGGATTTTGTAGCTGGAAGCATACCCAAAGCAGATATATCTATGCCATCGCTTTGTCAACAGGAGGGGACATTTGCCACTATAGACAAAAAAGTTGTCAATCTAAATGTAGCAGTCCAGTTTGACGGATACTGTCTTAATGATATAGCAAATGCTGTACTAGATAATCCACAAGAGCTAACTGTAGATTATACTGCCAAACTACCGACTCACAAAGGTTTTATGGGTATTTGCTTTGATGATATGTCAAACGGCTACAACAAACACGGAGTAGATACTCGTGGATATCTCTTGAAGGAGTTTAAGTTAGATACAAAACTAGACTTAGATGGTATTTGCGATATAGACGACATAGGAAGTTTCGATGGCACGGTCATATATAGGTGTGAGCCACTACATCAGTTTAACTACCACACACACAGCTCACCCATACTCAAAGGCGACAAACACCTGAGAGGCTCTGTGTCGTTTGCTACAGCAGCGAAGATAAAAGATGGCGACAAAGTCTCTATACTATACGATGGCTTCGAGACTACTAGGAGATTTAAGATAGACAAGACTATACGAGGCACTATAGCCTTGTATCCTACATTTGCCAGTGGTTTAGATGGAGACGATATAGATAGTGGCTATAGGTTTAAAAAGGTTAAGATAGT
>JAOZMC010000053.1 GCA_029934475.1 Arcobacteraceae bacterium | reverse complement strand
AAAGATTGTGGTAAACAAAAAAATTGTTATATCACTACTATGATCGATCTTTATGGTTTGCCAAAAAACTTTCCAAAACTTGACAAAATCAAATCTCACAATGCTTATGAAAAAGTAAAGATACTAGAGAAAAACTTTTTCGATGATATAGGTGCTGACAATTTTATACCATATATCCAGCTATATGAATTTGAGACTTTGCTGTATTGTGATATTGACAAGATTTGCGATGAATTTTTTGACTTAAATATCAAAAACCTAAAAGAACAAATATCCAACGATATAAAAAATTTTAACAATATCGAGCTTATCAACAACTCCAAAGAGACATCACCATCAAAAAGATTAAATCGTTTGACCCAACAGGCATATTGTGGTAGAAAAATAACATCCAGCACAAGTATATTAAAACAAATTGATATAAATATTATGTTAAAAAAGTGTGAACACTTTCGTAAATGGATAGAAAGATTAAATATGATAGCAAATATACAGCAAAGCGGTATTGATAAAAATTGACAACACAAAACAAGACTAAACTGACACAAATACTTCAAGATAGAACCAAAGATGATATACATACATCGTTGAGTAAATTTCCACCACCAAACAGTTTCAAAGATATGGATAAAGCGACTACTCGTATCATAAAAGCCATCAACAATGATGAAAATATCACAGTTGTCGGTGATTATGATGTAGATGGTGTCGTATCTACTGTTATTATGGTAGAGTTTTTTGAACAAATTGGCAAAAAGATAGAGTGGATTGTGCCAAACAGATTTAAGCATGGATATGGATTGTCACCCAAAATCGTCCAAGATATACACAGCGGATTAGTCATAACAGTTGACAACGGTATCACAGCATACGAAAGTGCTACTATACTTAAAAACAAAAGTATAGATCTCATCATCACAGACCACCACACAGCTTCGTCTGTCTTGCCAGAGTGTTTTGCTATAATAAATCCTAGACAAGAGCAGTGTAGTTTTCCGTGCGAACATATATGCGGAGCCACAGTCGCTTGGTATCTGTGTGCTAGTGTTAACAAAAGTTTAAATACAGATATAGTTATGAGTGATTTTCTTGATATTGTAGCCGTGGCGACTATAGCAGATGTCATGCCTATGCTAGATATCAACCAAACCATAGTGCGATATGGACTAAAAAGATTGCCACAAAGCCAAAGAGCTGCTATGAAACTGTTTATAGACAAAATAGGCAAACAAACTATAGATGAGGTAGATATAGGATTTGGTATAGCACCGCTCATCAACAGTGCCGGCAGAGTAGCAGATGCTAGCATAGCAGTGAAGCTTATGCTGTCAAAAAGTAGCACAGAAGCGAAAAGATTGTTTGACAACTTAGTAGCACTAAACGATCAACGAAAAAAGATACAAAGCGACACATACAAAAGTTGCCTAGCACAAGTCAAAGAGACACAAGGTGTCATAGTAGTAGCGAGTCAAGATTATCATGAGGGTGTGCTAGGTATAGTAGCCGCTAGATTGAGTGAAAATTTTGACCGACCTGCTTTTGTATTTAATATCAAAGGCGATAGAGCAAAAGCGAGTGCTAGAGCTAGTGGCGATGTGGACTTGTATGCTTTGATAGATACAGCAAAGAGCGAGACTATAGGTTTCGGCGGACACAAAAGTGCTGCCGGAGTAGAAGTAGCAGTAGAAAACTTAGACAGATTTACAAAAATTTTAAATGACAGCATAGATGACTTACCAAAGCCAAACCTGCCTACAAACAGCAAATACGTTATGAGATTGAGTATAGATGACATAGATAAAGAACTTTATGATACAATAGATAGCCACAAACCATACGGACACGAAAACGAACTGCCTGTGTTTTTGTTTCAAGAGCAGACAGCGCTCCATCACAGATACATGGGCAAAAATGACGAGCATCAAAAGCTCACATTGGATATGGACGTGTCGTTGCTGTTGTTTCACAATGACACAAAGATAGAGATGTCAAAAACTATAAGTTTCCTAGCTACGGTATCGAAAAACAGTTTCCGTGGCGATATCTCTTATGATTTGATATTGAAAAGGTTTTATGATGATATATGATAATATAAAAAAGATTTTGTTTGTGCTGCCACCAGAGACGGCACATAACTTTGTAGAGTTTTTTCTGAGAGTTTTTGCTAGATATAAGCTATCGAAAAACTTTTTTGCTAGTAGGTATTTTGTAGATGATGAGGCACTTTGTCAAAATATATTTAACCAAAAGTTCAAAAACCCCATAGGTTTAGCAGCTGGATTTGACAAAGATGCCACCATGATAGCAGGGGCATATATGCTAGGCTTTGGTTATAGTGAAGTGGGCACAGTGACAAAAGTAGCACAAATAGGCAACAAAAAGCCCAGGTTGTTTCGCCTCAAAGAGCTAAACTCTTTGCAAAATGCCATGGGATTCAACAACAAAGGTGCTGACAATATGCTAAACAACATCGCCAAAACTACAGCAGATATACCTATAGGCATAAGTATAGGCAAAAACAAAACCACTCCAAACAGCGACACTATAGAGGAATACCTATATCTAGTCAAAAAGTTCAAAAACAGCTGTGACTATATAGCTATCAATATATCTAGCCCAAACACACCAAATCTACGAGACCTACAAAACGAACCATTTGTGGCAGAACTTTTTGCAAAAGCCACTACTATAACTGCCAAACCAATATTGCTGAAACTCTCTTGTGATATAGACAAAACTACCGCTATAGATATATGTCAAACTGCTATAAACCACGGCTGTAGTGGTATCATAGCTACAAATACTAGTATTGACTATAGTCTGACATCGCTATCAAAAGATTTAGGCGGTCTATCTGGTGAGGTTATCAAAGACAAAGCATATGAGCTGTTTGAGACCATAGCAAAAGAGTTTTATGGCAAAACTTTGCTAGTAAGTGTAGGCGGTATAAGTAGTGCTGACGATGTTTACAAGAGGATAAAAGCAGGAGCCACACTGGTGCAAATATACACAGGGCTAATATACAAAGGTCCGCAGATATGCCACCATATCAACCGTGAGCTTATAAGGCTACTAAAGGCAGACGGTTACAACAATATATCTCAAGCCATAGGAGTTGATAGATGATATATTTTTTACTTTTTATGTTTGTAGAGGTTATGGTGTCATCTTGGTTTATAGGATATTTGGGAGGATTTAGCACATTTATGGAGCTTATAGTTTCGGCAGTTGCTGGTATATACTTGCTACAAGGAGTGCAATATTCTTTAAGCTCAAAGTTAAACAGTATAAGACAAGGCGACATAGAGACCAAAGATATACTTAAACACAGTTTAGGCAGTGGATTTGGTGCTGTGTTGCTGATAATACCGGGGTTTTTTACCGATATTGTGGGTTTGTTGTTGCAGTTCAATTTTGTCGTAGTAGTCTTTTCTGGTTTATTTATCAAAAAACAGACAAACTTTAGAAACTTTGAGTATAATTATAAAAATTTTACAAACAAGGAGAAAATAGATGAAAAGATTATTGATGTTGAAGTTATTGATGATAGCAGGAGTATTGGCGATAACTAGCTGTGGTGCAAAAGAGACCGCAAAATTAGACGACAAAGTGTTGAAGTTTGAGGAGACTAGGATAGTCTCTACTACAAATTTGAAGATCAAAAAGATGACAGTCCATAGCAAAAAGCAGCTACCACTGAAAGGCTGGACTGGATATCTGTTGAACTTGGAGTTGACATCGCCCAAAGGCGACTTTGCTACCAAAGATACTTTATATACCGATGGTTCAGTTGTAGTCATGGATTTGTACGATATAAAAACCGCTACAAATTACAAAGAGTTTATGGCACCATTACTAAGCGATGAGTATTATACCAAAGAGCATCTCATAGTAGGAAAGTTAAGCTACAAACACAAAGTGGTAGTATTTTCAGATCCGTTATGTCCTGCATGTATCCCGTATATGCCAGGACTCATAGATGAGATAAAAGCCAAAAAAGATACGGCGTTGTATTATATTCACTTACCACTGCAAAGCTTACATCCAGCTGCCATGACTGTGGCCAAAGCTATGATAAAACTACACAAAGATGGCAAGATAAAAGAGCTGACCAAAAAGATATACCAAGCAAATTTTCAAACAGAGTTTGACTCAAAGCAAACAGATGAAAAAAAGATACTAGACGGTGTAAACAAAAAGTTAGGAACTAAACTAACCTTAAAAGATATAAACACCAAAGCTATCCAAGACAGACTAGACAAAGACCTAAGCATATCAGATGATATGGGTATCCAAGGCACTCCTACTATATATGTAGATGGCAAACAAGACAGGACAAGATCAGCATACAAGAGGTTCAAGTAGTGCAGAGCATAACTATAGCCACCAGAGCCAGTGAGCTTGCCCTATGGCAAGCAAATCATATAAAAGCAAAGATACAAAAGTTATACCCAGATATTGAGGTCAAGCTAAATAAAATTGTCTCCAAAGGTGATAAAATACTTGACAAACCACTAGCACTGATCGGTGGCAAAGGACACTTCACCAAAGAGCTAGAAGATGCCATGTTAAACGGTGAAGCCGATATGGCGGTGCATAGCTTAAAAGATCTGCCGACATATATGCCAGATGGCTTGGAGCTAGTAGCTATCACCAAACGACAAGACCAAAGAGATATATTTTTGTCTCACAAATACAAAAGCTTCAAAGCCTTACCACATGGTGCTACTGTGGGTACTACAAGTTTGCGAAGACAGATGCAGCTACATAGATTACGACCAGATATCCAGACCAAAGAGTTGCGAGGCAACATAAACACAAGACTCAAAAAGCTAGCAGACGGACAATACGATGCTATAGTCCTAGCATATATTGGTCTCAAACGACTAAAACTACACAAAGATATACCATATACCAAAAAGTTTGACCTTGTTGATATGATACCACCTATGGGTCAAGCATCGCTAGGGATACAGATAGTATCTGGCGATAAATTTATAGAAAAAATAGCAAAAAAGTTAAACCACAAAAACTCATATATATCTGCCAAACTAGAGAGAGATTTTATAGCCAAGATAGGTGCTGGGTGTTCTGCTCCTGTGGCTTGTTGTGCAACTATAGATGATGATATAGTGGATATGGAGGTGATGATAGGATTGCCCAGTGGTGAGGATATCATATATCACAAAGCTACGGAACTGAAGTCAAACTGTGACAGACTAGGTATCCAGCTAGCGAGTGATTGTATAGTTAGTGGCTCACAAAAATTGCTAGAAAAAGCCGAACAGATAATACAAAAACAGCAAAGTCCAGATAGAATATGAAAGATATAGTCCTAAGTCTAGTTTTCTCAGCCCCGCTACTAGTTATCATGATATATCCAGCTATGAAGATAGCAGATGTGATATCTAGCAGATGGCAGATAAATCAAGCGATAGACGACAAGCTTACCATTATTATCACAATAATTTTGAGCCTAACAGGCGGCATAGCTTTAAACTACTTTTAAGGAATACAGATTGATAGAACGATACTCAAGAAAAATCATGAGCGACAAATGGACCATGACAGCCAAATACCAAGCATGGCTAGATGTAGAGCTAGCGGTAGTCAAGGCATGGAACACCCTTGGACTCATAGATGACAGCGACACACAAAAGATACTTAACAATGCTTCATTTGATATAGATGAGATAGATAAGATAGAGAAGCAGACCAAACATGACCTCATAGCATTTACGACCTCAGTCGCACACTCACTAGGAGATGAATCACGCTGGTTTCACTACGGCATGACCAGTAGCGATACAGTAGATACAGCCGTGGCACTTCAGCTAAAGTCATCTATGGAGCTTATCATAGAAGATGTGCGACAGATGATGCAGGTCATAGAGACTAGAGCAAAAGAACACAAGATGACACTCATGGTAGGGCGAAGTCACGGCATACACGGAGAACCTATCACATTTGGTTTGGTGTTAGCAGTTTGGTATGATGAGCTCAAACGACACATAGAAAATCTAAACTTAGCACTCAAAACCATATCAGTAGGACAAATATCTGGAGCCATGGGCAGCTTCGCCCACTCACCGCTAGAGCTAGAAGAGATAGCATGTCGGCAGTTGGGACTTGCCGTAGCTCCTATATCAAATCAAGTCATCCAGCGAGATAGATATGCCAGAGTCGCTACGAGCCTAGCTTTGCTAGCATCTACTATAGAGAAGTTTGCCGTCCAAGTGCGACACTGGCAGAGGACAGAACTATATGAGTGCGAGGAGTATTTCGCCAAAGGTCAAAAAGGCAGCTCTGCCATGCCACACAAACGAAACCCGATATTGACAGAAAATATCACAGGACTTGCCCGTATAGTCAGAGCATATGCCACTCCTGCTATGGAAAATGTAGCACTATGGCACGAACGAGATATATCGCACAGCTCTACGGAGCGATTTTGGATGCCAGATGGGTTTATTACATGTGATTTTATGCTGCACCGTATGACAAATGTCATAAAAAACTTGACAGTCTTGCCACAAAATATGCTCAAAAACTTGAACCTCACAGGAGGACTAGTCTTTTCTCAAAGAGTATTGCTAGAGCTTCCCAAAGCTGGGGTTAGCAGAGAGGATGCATACAAAATAGTCCAGCGAAATGCTATGAAAGTGTGGGACAAAATACAAGAGGGCAAAAGCCCTATAGATGACGATGGCAACTCGCTATATCTAGCATATCTCCTAGAGGACAAGGAGCTTGTAGATAGCATAGGCAAAAAAAAGATAGAGGAGTGTTTTGACTATGGGTATTATACCAAAAATGTAGGCAAGATATTTGACAGAGTGTTTGACAAACAGAAAAACAAAAACAAAAAGGAAAAAAGATGAAAAAAAATTTATTAAATATATTTACAGTGTTACTAGCACTAACTATAAGCGGATGTATGACAGACGGGACTACAAAAACCGACAAAGTCACAAAAACCAGCAGTGTAGAAAAAACTACAACCAAGCCAAGTAGCAGCGGAACTATGAGCGATGAAGATATCATAAACTTCGAGAAAAAACGAATATCTCTAACTACGACTTTAGATGTCAAAAGTATAAAGATATTTCATCGACAAAAAGTCCCAGTAGCCGACTGGAATGTATATGTGCTAAGTTTGGAGCTATCAAACGAAGGCAAACAGTTTGAGACCAAGGATATATTGTTTAGCGATGGTGCTACTATCACTACAGAGCTGTTTAACCCAAAGACAAGCAGATCTTTCAAAGACAAGATTGAAGTCCAGCTACCACAGTCTATATATGCAGACAGCCACCTAATAGCAGGAGACAAAGATGCCAAACACAAGGTGGTGCTATTCTCAGATCCGTTGTGTCCCTTTTGTATAGGATTTGTGCCAGAAGTTATATCGTATGTGAGAAAAAATCCCAAAGCAGTAGCACTGTATTATTATCACTTTCCGCTAGTAAGTATCCACCCTACTTCTATGGTGATAGCACAAGGTATGATAAAGCTACACAAGATTGGCAAGATAGATGATGTTGTGATGAAGACATACAAAGCAAACATAGACCCAAAACTCACAGACAATCAAAAAGTCCTAGATGCATTTAACAAAGCACTCAACTCTACGCTGACCATGGCAGATATCACAGAAAAATCTATCGTAGATATATTGCAAAACGATATGAAAATAGCCGGAGATAGCTTGATATCTGGGACACCTACTATATATGTAGATGGCAAACTAGATAGATCTAGAGAGTTATACAAGACATTGAAGTAGTTGCTAGAGACTAGTTACTAGTATATGGAGTGAGCGAAGCTCACAATACTA
>JAOZMC010000026.1 GCA_029934475.1 Arcobacteraceae bacterium | reverse complement strand
GTTCTATAGGATACAACACTCAAAACAGCAAGACAAAAACACTCTCAACTATAGGCTCTGGGACTATAAATATAAAAGACCAAACCAACTCAAGCGATACAACCAAACTAAACAGAGATACAGACAACAGCAAGATAGATATATATGATGTCAAACGAGATGTGAGTGTGAGTGCCCAGGTGGATGCAAGATTGTTAAGTGAAAGCGGACGAGCTCAAATAGCAGATGACTTAAAAAAATCAAAAGTAGGCTTCATAGATGTAACCACTCAGGCAAATACCGCACAAACCGCTGGAGCATATGCTATAAATGCTACCGCTAGAGGCATAGGCCAAGGGGTTAATTCTATGATAAGTGGCGGGGAGTTTAAAGATGGATTTGTGATAGGTTCTACATTGTCTGTGTTTAGCGATGGGGCTATGCATATGAGAGAAAGTGTGAAAAATGATTATGATTATGGTGGTAAAAATGGCGAAGAGGTTCCTGCTAATGCAAAAAGCGACGGAGTCAATGGTGATGGTGTTAAGTTAGCAGGGAGTCATCCTGAAAAATCTATAGATAAACACAATAAACTAAAACCCAAAGAAATAGAGGCTCCATTTGGAGGCTCTCATAAAGGAAAGCGTTTGTTTAACAAGCAAGAATACCCACAAGGTGGGATAGTAGATAATACTCTTGAAGCATTTGCGGGACCGCATGATTTTATGTCTAGTTGGAATTATGAAAATATTGATGGCACAACATACTTAAAAAGCGATAGTGAGTGGGCTAATATCGGTAGTGGTGCATTGCTTTTTCCATCTGTTCCATTTGCGATAGCTCCAGCAATTTTAAACAACATCAACACTATAACAAATATCAAAAATGCTGTAGAATATAACAACAAGAAGCAAGGAGAATAAAATGTTGGAGATATTTATTGGTTTATGGCTAGTTGTAGTTATACCTGGTTGGACTTGGGTTGGATATCAGAATTTAACAGCTGTGCCAGAATATGAAGTATTTGAAAGAAGTGCAAATTATTATATAGGAAAAAAAGAAAAAGAATACAAAAATAATATTATAAGAGAAGATTATAATTCTACACATTATATATATGTAATTTATAACAGCGTGCAGCCAGACATAGACAAGAGGTGTATATATGGGCACATTACAAAGAAAAATGACCCAGAGCAAATATCAATAGGCTGGGCTATTATATCAGGCAAAGAATATTGTAAAATAAAACCAAAATATGTTTTTAGCTTTTAAGATGGATAATAAATATATGATATTTATTATTACTGGCTTATCTAGTTTCTATTTTAGCCAAATTAAAAGACACAAAGAAGGAAATAAAAATTTAGATAAGATATCAGATGATGCAAACTCACATAAAGCTCCACCAAGCGTGTTTAACCAAGATGATTAGGTATATATTTCTATTGTTGCTGTCTATAAATATATCCACAGCGATAGACAACAATATAACCAATGTAGATATTGACAAAAACACAGAATTGCAAAATATTGATACAACAAATACAATTAAAAAGGATAAAACTATAAAAAGAAAGAATAAGGCGAGCATATCAAGTGATGTTTTAGCAGGATTATTTGTAGGCGCCACAATGTCACTGATGGCAAGTAAATATCCAAAATATACAGGGACAGTGGGGATGTTGTCGCTTACATATGCGCTAGGTAATGAGTATCAACAAAATGGGCTATTAAGTTACAATTTTTTAACTGGATTGCCACCTATGATAATAATCTACAAAATAGCAGAATACAATATAAATGTAAAATCAGATTATGATAGCCAAAAAGTTTTAAGAGACAATATAAAAGGTTATAGCATTCTAGCTACATGGGTATATATACAAAACTATTTCTTTCCATATCAAGAATCTACAAAAAAACCCTCAACACAAATATCTGTTCTCCCAAACAATCAAGGAGGAGCAGATATAATGTTTGCTTATAAGTTTTGATGATGAGCTGGAATAGGACAAGAACTATAATATCAAAAGGACATACTAGCACCGCACAAACCGCTGGGGCATATGCTATAAATGCTACCACTAGAGGCATAGGTCAGGGGGTTAATTCTATGATAAGTGGTGGAGAGTTTAAAGATGGATTTGTGATAGGTTCTACACTGTCTGTGTTTAGTGATGGGGCTATGCATATGAGAGCAGATCAAGTTGAAAGCTCGCTTAAAAATCCAGCAAATTCAAGTGCTTCAAGCGATCTATTTCCTGATGGCGAAAAACTAGCAGGCGGAAGACAAGTTGTAGGTGATGGAGATTCGCCTAGTTGGACAGGCGGAATACAAGGACAACCAAACGACTATCCACAGGGCAATATAGGCGAGTTTGTGGCAGAATATTTCGCTGGTCCACATGACTATCTAACTGATAAATTGACAGATGGTTATAGTCCCAATGGAATATCGTAAATAATTCATGGGCCAGCAAAATGTATATTTCTGGACCCTTGCTTTTTCCAGCAGCATTATTTGCAGTTCCTAGCATGTTGGTAGAAGGTGGAGGATTGGGCTATTATAATTCATACAAGATAAGTCAAGATGCTATTGAATATATTGACAACGAAAATATTAAAAGAAACCAAACTAGTCTCTAGTATATCGCTCCTGTCTCATCGTCTACAGTTATAGTAGCATTGTTGTCTTTGTCGTCATATATGGTAAATACACACGGTGCTTTTAGTCTATATTTGTTTGGTTTGTTTGGCTTGTCGCTAAGGCGGTTGTGAGCTAGTCCATATTCATCAAAGCTCATAGCCACAGGCACAGTGCTACTGCTATATGGCTTGCAATATTTGTTTGCTATTATTTTCGCCACGCCGTATTTTTTCGTCAGCAACACATAGGGACTTTCATCTACTATAGCCACACAGTCGCTGTTTGAGTATAGGTATTTTTGATTTATAGGGTCTTTAGCTGTCTCTATCTTGTCTATATAACCCTCTTGGTCTGTATCTCTATATACCACAAAATAGTATCCGCCTATCTTTTTGGCACAGTTTTGGATCTTAAATGTCCATCGTTCTTTGTACCAAGTTGTGTTGCCGTCTCTTAAGTATCTCATGTATCTATCATCGTGTAGTGCTAGGTATCTGGTGTATTTGAGATACAACGATATTTTTTTTGCTGCTTGGTCTATGTCGTTGTGTTGGGGTTTGTATATAGTCATGGAAGCTACTATAGATACTATCAATAGCACAAATAGTAGCTCATATATACTCCAAGCCTTTTTAAATATAATACTGATAATTATTTGTGGTTTATAGTCGTAGTTTCAAAGCTATATCCTTTTTGAAACTTTATATCTTTTTTTATCTCATTTTTATCAAACATGATAGACTTAGCAAACATCGAACCATACAGTGAATCTTTCGCAGTGATTACAAGCATAAATTTATCACTTTTGTTTTTGATATTCTCTATCGTATCTACAAGTGGTATTTTAATTCTCACAGAACCTAGCGGAATATCTTTTTCATCAAATGATCTGTATTTTGATACCAAAGGTATATATCTACTAGATATAAGCTCCTTGGACTTAATAGGGTCATTTGTCTCTTTTTCAAGATACACTATACTATAAAAATATAGATTGATATCAACGATAACTCTATAGTCCATATTTATAATCTTAGTTTGAAGTGTATTATCATCAAGCTGTATCATAGTATCTGCAATTTTGATATTTGGACTTTTTTTAAATATAGCCCTAGTATAAAATTCCATCGCAACGATACCAGATAGCACACCACCTAGTATCGCTATGATAACATCCATCTACCAATCATCCGTATTCATACAATTCTCCTTGTTAGTTTTCTGGCAAACTATATAAAATATCGTCCATAGGGTGGCGATACATAGGCATAGCTAGTCGTTTTTCGTCTAGTATATGACCTATGAAGCCTATACTTCGTCCTACGATAAAGAAAGCATTTAAAGTTCCTGACTCTATAAACTCATCTATCTGTGTCTCGGTATAATCCAAAGCTCTCCACATATCTACCATAAGTATACCTATAGTTCCATCTACATTTAGTATCAAGTTTTCCTTTTTGCTCGTGGTTAGTTGCTCTACAGTTTTTGCATAATCCAGTAGCGATGTGCTAGGAAAATGCTCTGCCGCATAGTTCATGAGACCTGTCACTCGTAGGTCTGGATTTTTGAGAGACTTGATCCTGTGTCCAATACCAGGGATTGGCACTCCCTCTTTTTTCATATAACTTAGAAACTCTTTTGGTGTTAGGTTGTTGTCGTTGGCATATTTGAAATACTTCGCAGCACCATCTATAGCCCCACCAAATCGTGGTCCAATAGTGAGAAGTCCAGTTACCAAGCTCTCCACTACACTTTTGCCCGCACGAGCCGTGACTTTTGCATTGTGTGCTCCACTGACTGCTGGTCCATGGTCGGCAACTGTTTTCATGACTGTCTCTATGAAGTCTGTAGCCCATTTTGGATACTGTTTTTTAAACCATAGCAGCGACACTACATCGCCTATACCTTTGCCAGTATCAGGTGTGGCTACACTTGATATAGGGAAGCCTGCATAAGTCGCCTCTTCGCCTCTGTCGTCCGATATGGTGCATATGAAGTTTTTTGATCGTCTTGTCTTTGAGATACTATTTATCTCTGGCTCGACTATTTGCTTGATAGTTCCATCACTTAAAAGTTTGTTGTATAGGTTGCTTATAACATCTGGCAAGTCGTTAAATGACTCAGGCACAGATATACCAGCATCGCTCATAGCTTTGTTTTTGGCTTCAGCTGTTTCTCTGTCATCATTTGCACTAGCTCCTGCATGACCAAACTGGACACCACTATCGTAGTGCTTGGCTATAGTTCCTATACACCATGCTATGACTGGTTTTTTTATCTTGCCAGCTTTTATAGCATCTATGAGCTTATACTCTTCAGCTCCACCGACTTCGCCAAGAAGCAACATATATTTGACATCTGGATTTTTTTCCATACGAAGTAGGTTGTCTATAAATACACTTCCTACAAATCTATCACCACCTATAGCTACACCTTCGGCTATGCCGTCTGCATTTATAGATATTATATTTGCTAGTTCGTTGAACAGTCCGCCACTTCGTGTGACTAAACCACATGAGCCTACTCTATGAAGTTTTGAGTTGATTATGTTTTCTATAGTTCCGCCTACATTTGCTATCTTAAATGCTCCAGGAGATATACCACCCACTGTTGCTGGTCCTATTATGACTACATTTCTCTCTCTTGCATATGCTATCATACCACGAGCTAGTCTCTCTGGTATTCCCTCGGCTGTTATCATGATAGTGTTAAATCCACCTATGTCTACTGCTTCCATAGTCACATCATAAGCAGTCCTAAAAGACCCAAAATTTAGCAATACATCTGCTTGTGGTTGTGCCTTTTTTGCTAAAGCTGTGTTTTTGTATAGAGGTATCATCACCTCGTCATCACCATAAAAGAACTTGTCAAATTTATTTGACGAAGTAGGTGCTACTATACCTGCTACAGACGGTGTCTCTCTTTTGATAACATAGTCGTAGTCTAGCATCCGTTGTATCGCTGCACGGTTGTTGTTCCAAAATATCGCTTGTGATTGTTTGTTAAATAACTGTCCCATATTATAAATCCTTTTCTAAAGCTATCTTGACTATCTGGGTCAAGTGTGTATCTGGTCCATAAACTTCTATGTATAGTCCCATCTCATCTGCCGCTTTTTTGATATCTGCTAAACCTTTTTCATAGTTTGGTCCGCCTCGTCGCACATATATTTTGGTGCCTACTTTTTTGAGTTTGTCTTGATATTCATCAAGTGCTTGTATGATACCTGTAAATGTTTTAGCCACATCTGTGAAGTTCGCTATCGCTCCACCTATGATAAGTATCTTGCCTCGACCTTTTGGGTCTGGCTGTCTTGTCATGAGGTCAAATAGTGTCTGTGCATAAAACTTAGTCTCACCTGTAGTAGGTCCGCCACTATATTCACCATAGTTTGCCAAGTCCTCTATACCAGCTAGATCGGCTATAGTATCGGCATATACGACCGATGCTCCGCCGCCTGCTACCATAGTCCACACTCTAGCATCTGGCTTGAGTAAAGTTAGCTTAAGTGATGCTCCAGTTTTCGCATCGGCTTCTTCTATAGCTTCTACTTCTGGCGACTTTGCTTCCATACCAAACGGCGTAGGATATGGCACATCGCCCCACTCTTCTACCATCATAAACCCAGCCGTGTCATCAAGTTTAGCTACCATATCTAGTAGCTCTATCTTGGTGTCTTGCATGACAAATGGATTTATCTCAAGATAAGCAAAGTTTAGTTTCCTATATGCTTTGAAAAATCCTATAGCAAATTTGCCGAAGTTTTCTTTGTCTTTTTGTGCTATATCTTTTGGTATATTTGCTTTGATCTTGCTAGCAATATCTTCGTCTGTATCTGTGATAGCAAATGCTACTTCAGTGACTTTGTCTTGCCAACCATCTTCAACTTCCATACCACCCTCAGCTGACATATATAGCATATCGTCATCGCCTACACAAGTAGCTGAGATATAATACTCTTGGGCTTGTTCGTGTGGTGTAAACGGCTCTACTATAAAGCTGTTTATAGTATCACTACTTGCCTCACCTGTAGGTGTATCGCCATCAAAGCTAAAATAGACATCCTGTGGCTTTGATGACTTTTCATCTATCCAGCTAGTTGCCTTTTTCAAGCTCACGTCTCCGGGTTTGCTCTCTTTAAACAACACTAGGTCATTTTTGCCTCGTTTGCCAAATAACATATCTGGCTTGACAACAAGTGGCTTGTCGTTTAGCCACTTTTTGTTTTTCGCCTCATCTAATAACTGTTTACTGTTTGCGACCAACACGGTCTCATAAGCATATGTAAACTCTGGGAAAAACTCCCCCCAATGCTTCGCCAATATCGACTTCGCATCATACTCTCGTATAGCTTTTTGTGCCATAATAACTCCTTTTTTAAAGTTCTATATAATACCACAACAATCTTAAACTTCACAAATTTTTACAAAATTTAGGTAATTTTGTATCAAGATGGCACAATATGACCCAAAAATATCCATATATAAGTTATTTACGATACAATATCAAAAAAAGGATAAATATGAAGATATTATTGATAAAAGATGTCAAAGCTCTAGGGCTAGCAGGCGAGATAAAAGAGGTCAAACCCGGTTACGGTCAAAACTTTTTGATAAAAAAGGGCTTTGCGAAAAATGCCACCACAGAGGTCATAAAACAATTTGAAGAGGATCAAAAGCAACAGATGGAACAAAAAGCAGAAAATCTAGCTCAAGCAAACAAGTTCAAAGAGATGATAGAGTCATCAAAATACACAATACGACACAAAGTAGGAGCAAACGGACACCTCATAGGCGGTATTACAAACAAAGAGGTAGCTAGTGTGTTAGCCACTCACAACATAACCATAGACAAAAAAAACATAACAATAAAAGAGAAGATCAAAACCATAGGTATATATGAAGCAGACTGTAAACTAGGCTTTGGTGTCCATGCTACTGCCACACTAGATATCATAGAGGAGATAAAATAGTGTTTGATGCGACTACGATACTAGCATATAGAAGTGAAAATGGCAGTGCTGTCATAGGCGGAGATGGTCAAGTGACACATGGTAGCACGGTGCTAAAAGGCAATGCCACAAAGATACGAACAGTAGGCGATGGCAAAGTGCTGTCTGGTTTCGCTGGTAGCACCGCCGATGCTTTCAACTTGTTTGATATGTTTGAAAAGCATCTAAACAGCAAAAAGGGCGACCTACTCAAATCTGTCATAGCCTTTTCAAAAGAGTGGCGAAAAGACAAATACCTACGACAGCTAGAGGCCATGATGATAGTGCTAAATCAAAAGCACATATATATACTCAGTGGTACAGGCGATGTAGTAGAGCCAGAAGATGGATGCATAGCATCTATAGGAAGTGGTGGCAACTATGCTATAAGTGCAGCAAGGGCTTTGAAAAATCACTCCAAACTATCGCCAGAAAAGATAGTGCGAGAGTCACTGCTGATAGCTAGTAAATTGTGTATATACACAAATGACAATATAAAAATATTAAAATTAGGAAAATAGATGGAGATGACCCCAAAACAGATAGTAGCATACCTAGATGACTATGTCATAGGACAAAACGATGCCAAAAAAGCTATAGCTCTAGCTTTGCGAAACAGATACAGACGAATGCAACTAGACAAAGAACTCCAAGACGAGATAATGCCAAAAAATATTTTGATGATAGGCAACACAGGAGTAGGCAAAACAGAGATAGCCAGACGACTAGCAAAGATGATGGACCTGCCGTTTGTCAAAGTGGAAGCTAGCAAATACACAGAGGTAGGGTATGTAGGACGAGATGTAGAGTCTATGGTGAGAGACTTGGTATCAAATGCCATGAGAATATCGAGAGCAAAATTTGAGGACAAAATCCAAAAAGATATAGACAAAGAGGTTGTCAAAAAGATAGTAGAGATATTAGTGCCAAAACTACCCAAAAATGCAACCCAATCATCTCAAGATTCGTTTATAAAGACATACAACACTATGGAGAAAAAGGTCCAAAGCGGCAGTATGGACGACAAACTTATCACTATAAACTTGCCTAAAACTACACATGTAGAGGTGTTTGATGGGGCAAATCCTATGGGAGACATGAGTATGATGACCGATGCCATAGGCAACATGCTCAAAAATGCCAAAAACAACACATATGAAAAAACAGTCAGTGTAGCTGATGCAAAAAAACTTTTGCGAAATGTAGTCAAAGAGGAGCTGACAGATGAAGAGCTTATCCAAAAAGATGCGATAGCAAATGTAGAAGATGGCGGCATAATATTTTTAGACGAGATAGACAAGATAGTAGAAAGTAGCTCAAACAAAGGTCAAGACCCTAGCAAACAAGGAGTCCAAAGAGACTTGCTGCCTATAGTCGAGGGTAGTAGCATACATACCAAATATGGACAAGTAAACACAGACCACATATTGTTTATAGCTGCTGGTGCTTTTCATATAAGTAGCCCTAGCGATATGTTGCCAGAACTTCAAGGTAGATTTCCACTGCGAGTAGAGCTAGAAGCTTTAGATGAGAGTGCTTTGTATAAGATACTTACAAATACCAAAAACTCACTGCTGACACAATACACAGCTATGTTTGGTGTAGAGGGAGTCAAGCTAGTATTTACAGACGGTGCTATAAAAGCATTTGCCAACTTGGGTGCTAGAGCAAACGAAAAGACAGAGGACATAGGAGCCAGAAGACTTCACACAGTCATAGAAAAAGTGATAGAGGATATAAGCTTCACGGCCGACGAAAAGTCAGGACAGACTATCACGGTAGACAAAAAGCTTGTAGAACAAAAGCTAGAAAATATAGTGCAAAACGAAGATATTACAAGGTATATTTTGTGATAATCGACTCTCACATTCACCTAGACCACAAAAGATTTGACGAAGATATAGAGATAGTTATCAAAGAAGCAAAACAGTGTGGTGTGGAGCGATTTATCATCCCCGGGGCAGATATAGATGACCTACCAAAAGCAGTAAAACTGAGCGAAAAATATGATGAGATATATTTTTCTGTGGGTTGCCACCCTTATGATATAGACAAATATGACCAGCAAAAACTTTTAAAATATATCACTCATGATAAATGTGTGGCAGTGGGAGAGTGTGGGTTGGATTATTATCGACTTCCAAAAGATGAAACCAAAAAAGCACAAAATATCCAAACCCAAAAGCAGGTATTTGTCTCACAGATAAACCTAGCAAAAAAGTTTAAAAAGCCGCTCATAGTCCATATACGAGATGCCTCAAGCGATGCTAGAGATATTTTACTAGAACAAAAAGCCAGCGATGTAGGTGGTGTGTTGCATTGTTATAATGCTTCGCCTACGTTGCTAGATATGGCAGACCACAACTTCTACTTTGGTATCGGAGGTGTTATAACATTTAAAAATGCCAAAGACCTAGCAAATATATTGCCACAAATACCAAAAGAGAAACTCATGATAGAGACAGATGCTCCGTATCTAACCCCGCACCCACATAGAGGAGAGCGGAACGAACCAAAATATTGTGTCCAAATAGCACAAAAGATAGCAGATATATTGGGGGGGCAGATGAGACAAATACAAGAGATAACCACAAAAAATACGAGAGAACTTTTTGATATATAGATTAATACTTTTTTTGCTTTTGTCCTCCACTCTTTTTGGTAGCGAACTTAACCAAATGTTCGAAAAAGAAGACTTAGATGTATTAAAAAATTTTGATATAGACGAGATATATATAAAAGATCACAAACTTCAAAAGTCGTATAGACACATGCTAAAAAACGGCAAAAAACACTACAAAAAAAGTCTAAACAACTCTATGCTGTTTTTACCAAAGATCAAAAAAATTATTAAGCAAAACGATATGCCAGATGGCTTTTTGTATCTAGCTATGGCGGAGTCGTATTTTGACACCAATGCTACATCAAGTGTCCAAGCTAGAGGAATATGGCAGTTTATGAAGCCTACAGCCTTGCGATATGGGCTGACTGTGGATAGCCAAATAGATGAGCGGATGGATATAGTCAAAGCTACAAATGCAGCACTCAAATATCTCAAATACCAAAAAAAGAGTTTCGGGCACTGGTATCTAGCTATACTTGGCTACAATTGTGGCGAGGGCAGGGTATATGAAGCTCTCACGAGAGCAGGGCTAGATAGATATATAGCAAAGACCAAATCCACAGTAACTACAAAGAGATATGGCAGAACTATACGAAAATACCAAAAAAATCAAGCAAAGTTTGGTTCGGTCTATAAAGTATATAAAAAAATCAAGCCATACACTGCGGAAATACCACTCCAATATTTATTGAAAGAACAAAAAGGTATGCGAAGACAATATTTTCCAAAAGAGAGCAGAAATTATATAAGAAAAGTATTGTCGCTCAATATTATGGCAAAAAAAAGTTTTTTGACAGCTAGTGACAACTCATATTTGCTAAATATTGGCACAAATGATACCATAAGAAAATTTGAGCTAAAAAGCGACATAATGCTTGAAAACATAGCGATATTAGCTGACATAGATATGGTGGATTTGATAAATTTAAACCAACATATCATAAATCGTGAGATAGTTTCAGCTAAAAATAGATATAATCTATATATTCCGTACAATAACATAAATCAAAATTTAGTGTATTGGATACAAAATAAAAAAGGATCAAAATGAAAATATTTAGTTATGTAGGCATAGTGCTTGTGTTATTTGTCGCAGGATGCTCACAAGCAACACAATCTCACAGTAGAGTGGAGTCCCAAGGCAACGAGGAATTTCGTATTATAAACGAAGAAGAACCAGCAAGTCAAAATGCTCAATCCACCAGTAGCTACGAGAGAAAACAATCAACTAGAGCTTCAAGCAAAAGCAAATCAGGCAAAAATTGTAAAACTCCAGCGTCTCAGAGGTCATATGTGGTTTTGGGCAAACGATACTATCCTATCAACCCAGAAGCAGGAGATGAATTTCACGGTGTGGCATCGTGGTATGGGCCTAACTTCAACGGCAAACAAACATCAAATGGCGAGATATATGATATGTATGCAAACACGGCAGCTAGCACTACTTTGCCTATGCATACCATGGTCAAAGTATACAACAAAGACAACGGCAGGTCAGTTGTAGTGCGAATAAACGACAGAGGTCCGTTTGTGCGAGGTAGGATTATAGACCTTTCAAATAAAGCAGCTAGAACTATAAATATGCACAAAAAAGGTGTAGCAAATGTCAAAGTTGTAGTAGTAAGCACTCCAGATATCTGCGGTAACAAAACTCCTACGAAACAAACAAGCAGCAAGCCTTATAGAGAGGCACCCAAGCCAATCACTCCAAAATCGGCAGTCTCTACATATTCGTCAGGTGCCTATATAGTGCAGATAGCATCTTTTTTGAACTATCAAAGTGCGGTAGCTCTCAAAAACAAAGTCCAAGATAGCAACAGCGACTACAAGGCAACAATAGTGCCAAAAAATATCAACGGGCAAGTATACAATAGAGTCGTTTTTGGTGGATTTGGCAGCAAAGATGAGGCTACAAGATTTAAAGACAGCTTATATCCAAACGGCATGGTAATGCAAAAAAGATAAGGAGCTAAAATATGACAAAGCTAAACAGACAGACAAAAGAGACAAAGATATCGTGTGAGCTTGATATGGGTAGCACTAAGTCATCTGTCATAGACACTGGTGTAGGATTTTTGGATCATATGCTCGAAACTTTATCAAAACATAGCGGGACCTATATACAGCTGACATGCGATGGTGACCTGCATATAGATAGCCATCATACTGTGGAGGATTGTGGTATAGTGCTAGGGCAGCTGTTTGCCAAAGAGCTGTATCCTGTATCAAATATAAAAAGATTTGCCTGTGCAACTGTAGTCATGGACGAAGCATCGGCTACTACATCTATAGATATATCAAATAGACCTTTCTTGGTGTATGATATAGGCGACACACAAGGCACAATAGGTCAGCTGGATATAGAGCTAGTGGAGGAGTTTTTCACCAGTTTCGTAGCAAATAGTCGTATGACTGTGCATATCATCAAAAATAGAGGTAAAAACAAACACCATATAGTAGAAGCTATGTTTAAGTCTCTAGCACTGTGTATCAAAGATGCCACAGCAAAAACAAAAGATGATAGTGTGCCTAGCACTAAGGGTATAGTGTGATAAAACTTCTTGTGCTGGATGTAGATGGCACTATGACAGACGGTCAAATCATATACGACCAAACAGGCAACGAGATGAAAAGTTTTAATGCAAAAGATGGTATGGCTATAGCAATATGGACAAAAATATTACACAAAAAATGTGCCATAATCACAGGGCGGACCTCCACCATAGTTGATAATAGAGCAAAAGAACTCAATATCACATATGTTTATCAAGGTATAAAAGATAAGCTAAAAACAGTAAAAGAGATATGCAAAAAAGAGAATATAGCACTAGATGAAGTAGCTGCCATGGGCGATGATCTAAACGATATAACTATGCTCAAAGCAGTAGGAGTATCGTATGCACCCAAAGATGCAGCCAAATATATACGACAAATAGTTGACAACACGACCAAAAAGAAAGGTGGACGAGGTGCTGTGCGAGATATGATAGAGCATATTCTAAATCTAGAAAACACTCATGATGAGTTTATGAAGCCATGGCAGTAGATAAGTTTTTTTATATTTTAGTTGTAGTTGTGTTTGCTATAAGTTTCATATCCACAGATACAAATACAGACAAAAAATCCAAGACAAAAAATCCTCTCATCGTAGTAGAAAAGTTTTCACTACATAGACACTACAGCGACCAAGCAGCCGATATAATATCTGGAGACAACTATGCCAAATACACCGACTACGAGTTGTATAGAGCTATTTTTATAGATGTAAAACAGAATAACAAATCCACCAAAATAACTGCTGCATATATGAAAAAGGTCAAAAATATATTGTCACTAGATGGCGATATAGTATTTGAAAACGATAAGATAAAATTTGAAACATCAAAGCTATCATACAACACAAAAACAGCCATAGCGAAAACGACACAAAAATATACAGCAAACTATGGCGGACTATATATAAGTGGCGATGAGTTATATGTAGATCTATCTACAAACAGTATCAAATCAAATCATATTATGATAGAACAAAGGAATTAGATGAAAATATTATTGGCAATACTCATGACGACAGTAGCTTTCACGGCACCACTAGGCAAGACAAATATTAAAGTCCAAGCCACAAACTTCTATGCCAGTGATGAAAAAAACATCATAAACCTAAGCGGAGATGTCAAGCTAGATATGGGCGAGGATTATCTCACTGCAAAAAAGCTAGTCATAAACCTAAAGACTATCAACAACAAAAAAACCCCTGTGAAGTTTGAAGCTACGGGAGGCGTGAAGCTAAATATCAAGACAAAGACCAAGGAGTTTTTTTGTAAAGGTGACAAGATATTGTTTAAGCCTGTTGATGATCTGTATGTGATAGTCGGCAACGGTTTCGTCCACGACAAGACAGAAAACAAAGAGCTCTACGGACAAAAGATCACTATAGATATCAAAAAAGGCGAAGCTAGCATACAAGGCACGAAAAACAAGCCAGTGAAATTTATCATGAAGTTCAATGTAAAAAAGCCTAAAAAATAGCTATGAATTTAACTCAAGCAGTATTTGTCCAATCCGCCCAAACCATCCGCGATAGCCCCGCTTTATCTCGTGCTGAAGTAGTATTTATGGGGCGGAGTAATGTAGGCAAAAGTTCGCTCCTAAACTCTTTGACCAGTCGCAAAGGTCTAGCAAAATCATCACAAACACCAGGCAAGACAAAACTTATAAATTTTTTTGATATCAACTATCAAAACAAAGCCAAAGAAAACTTCTCATGCAGCTTTGTAGATCTGCCAGGGTTTGGATATGCCAAAGTATCAAAAGCACAAAAGAAAAACTGGAGTGAAAATCTCACTGAATTTTTAGAATATAGACAGTCCATACGAGTGTTTATACGACTGATAGACAGCAGACACGAAAACATAGCCATAGACCTAGAGGTAGAGCAATTTTTGCAAGATATAAAAAAGCCAGACCAGATAATAATATCGTGCTATACAAAGATAGACAAGCTAAAAAGATCTGACCTAGCAAAACTAAAACGCAAATACACAGATGCAGTGTTTGTATCAAACCTGAAAAACACAGGCAAAGAGAGCCTAAACGACAAGATAACCGACTTTTTGTTTTGTGGTGGCGACTTTTGATGTTGGAGTATTTTAAGCCCACTTTGCTAGATATCAAACCTATGCAAAGGCTAGTGCGTAGCTATGTCAAAGAGGGCACCATACTACATAGAACAGATGATGAGATAGCCACGACTATAAGGTCATATATTTGTGTCAAAAAGAGCAGACAGATAGTAGGGTTTGTGGCAGTTCATATACATAGCCCAAACTTAGCCGAGATCCGAAGCCTAGTTGTCAAAGAGAGTTTCCAGGGCAAAGGCATAGGCAAAAAACTAGTCCAGATATCTATAGACGAAGCTAAGAGATACAAAGTCAAAAGAGTCCTGAGCTTGACATATCAACAGGTGTTTTTCGAGAAACTAAAGTTTCTAGTCATAGAAAAAGAGCATATACCAGAGCAGAAAATATGGGCTGACTGTATAAAGTGTATCCACTTTCCTAAGTGCGATGAGATAGCACTGGAGCTAAATATCTGACCATATTGATAGCTTGGATATGATAGGCAAAAAGAGTTGTATGGAATATTTTAAACATATGTATACCGCTTAAATCAAGCGAGATTCATATTTGAATATAGTTTCAAGATTATAACAGATTGTATCAACTATTTGTTCACCAATGACGAAAAGTTAAAACAACTTCACAAAAATAGATGCTTCAAGCTTTATCTATTTTGTGGTATGATAACTATATAGAAAAGTGAGGTTTGCAAGAATAGAGAATTTGAAGAAAATTAAGATTTTGACTTGGTATTTAGAAGTCCCCATTAAGACAAAAGAGTTATAGTTGAACCTCAATGATAATCAGAAGCTTTCGCTACTATATCTATCTCTATGAGCGCATTTTTGGGCAATGTCTGCACGGCAACTGTGCTTCGCACTGGTTTGTGGTCGCCAAAAAAGTCTGTATATATGATATTGACTACACCGAAGTCGTCCATATCATCCAGATATATAGTTGTCTTTATGATATCGTCTATACTACACTCGTGGTCTTCTAGTATCGCTTTGATATTTTCTAGCACTTGAGTCGTCTGTGTCTTGATATCATCGCCACACATAACTCCGTGCTTGTCTAGGGCTATCTGTCCTGAACTATATAGCAGTCCGTTATATTTGACTGCTTGTGAGTATGGTCCTATGGCTTGTGGAGCATTTGTGGTGTTTAAAAATTGCATATTTATCCTTTTTTTGTTTTATTTATAGGTTGTCGAACATTGTATTGATAGACTCTTTGTTGTAAATTTTATCTATTGTTTGTGCTATGATATCTGTAGCACTTAGCACTACTATCTTGTCGTGTGGTTTTGATAGAGGTATGGTATCTGTGATGACTAAGCTATCCAGGCTACTATCACTTAATCTTTGCAAAGCTGGACCACTTAACACCCCATGAGTGCAACAAGCCATCACTGTGTTAGCTCCATCTTGTTTTAGTGCTGTTGCGGCATTGGTCAGTGTCCCTGCTGTATCTACTATATCATCTACCAAGATGATATCTTTCTTTTTGAAATCGCCTATGATACTCATCACTTCACTTTGGTTCTTTTTGTCTCGTTTTTTATCCACTATGATAAGGTCATAATTTAATGCCTTGGCATAAGTGCGAGCCCTAGCTACTCCGCCTACATCCGGCGATGCTATCACTGGATTTTTCAGGCTCAGTTTCTTGATATAATCCACAAACACCATGGAACCTAGCAAATGATCAACCGGTATGCTAAAAAACCCTTGTATCTGTGCGGCATGCAGGTCTATAGTCACCACTCTATCTACTCCTGCTTTTTCTATCATATCTGCTACAAGTTTAGCTGTGATAGGCACTCGTGGTGCTGCCTTTCTATCTTGTCTAGCATATCCAAAATAGGGTAGCACTACAGTGATCTCTCCAGCACTGCTTCGTTTAAATGCATCTACTAGTATGAGTAGCTCCATCAAGTTATCGTTGGTTGGACGACAAGTGCTTTGGATGATAAATATATCATCACCTCGCACTGAGTTTACTATATTGATATCGATCTCTCCATCACTGAAGTTGCTTATCTGGACATCTTCTATCTTGCTGTTTAGTTGTATTGCTACATCGTGTGCAAACTTCGAACTGGCTGTTCCTGCTACTATCTTATATTCTGACATCTGTTTCCTTTTAGAAATGTAATCTCAAGCCTAGAGACAAACCTGTCTCGCCTTGGTGTGATAAATTTTCGTTTCCTATCTCTGAGCTGATCGTCTTTGATAGGTATCTTAGCTGTGTGTATATGCTCATAGAGTTTGTAAGCTTGCTATCTAAACCTAGCTGCACTCCTACAGCAAATCCTGTCTCTTTTTCGCTGGTTACCGCGGGTGTGGCATTTGGTTTTTTGTCCCATATTAGCTCACTCATACCCAACACAACACCAACATATGGCTTGGCATCTATGGCATCTGCAAACTTATAGTTAAATGAATATAACATGTCAGTAACCGTCGCCCTTTCTAGTCCCAATGATTTATAAATACCAAAAGTAGAAAAAGCAGAGTCGCCGTGCACTAGCCCAAACCCTATATGTGCTGTAGGAGTGTGTTCGTCTAGTGCCTCATCAAACAAGATTGTGTTTTGTATCTCATCTTTTATGGAGTATTTTGAGAAACCCACACCTGCATATACAAAATAATAGTGTCCAAGTATATTTGGATCATCATATGCTTCGTCATCTAGTAGTTCACTGAGTTTTGAGTTCTCTTCACACTCTTGTTGTATTTTGTTGTCTAGATTGCACTCTTCTACTATCACCAAATCATGTTCTCCTGTGATGGCTGTCTCTATACTATATGTAGCATAGTTTTCTATCCTATTTGTATGTTTGCGATAATAGTGAGCATGTTCTATGTTTGATTTTAACCTCATCGTTTTGTAGCTGTTTGCATCTACTATGACAAACTTCGACAGCTTAATATATGTATCATCTTTGGCTACTTTACACCAGCCATGCTCATCGCAAAAATCAGCCAGCTCTATATCGCCTGGCAAAATATATTTGTCTTCATCTACTCGTCTTGATATTTCATAGATAATCTCACCGTCTGTGGTAAGCTTCTTTTCATAAAAATGTGTATGTGTGATAGCGGTATCGTTCATGATGAAAAAATTATCATCTCCCTTTTCAAAATATCGGCTACGTATATACCATGGCTTGCCTACTACTTGACACCATCCATCTAAGTTGCATGTGTTTACTTTTACTCTGTCGCCTTGGTTTATGAGATTTTGCACGGCAAATTTCTCCAAATCAACACCAAACAGCCATATAGGCAAACTTAAATACAGACCAGCTATTAAAATATATTTTTTCATAACATATTGTATCTAAAAAATATAAATTAACTCAAAAAAAGCGAAATTTTATTTTATTTTGATAAAATATGGTTAAAAGGTAGCAGATGAATATCAAAAAAGAGTTTATAGAATTTTTCAAATCAAAACAACACAAGGCGGTAGCTAGCTCATCTTTAGTGCCAGATGACCCAACACTTATGTTTACAAATGCCGGCATGGTTCAGTTCAAAGATATATTTACAGGCAAGATAAATCCGCCAGCAAATAAAAGAGCGGTCAGCTGTCAGCTCTGTTTGCGAGCAGGTGGCAAACACAATGACCTCGAAAATGTAGGTTTCACCAGCAGACATCATACTTTATTTGAGATGCTTGGCAACTTTTCGTTTGGGGATTATGGCAAAGAGAAAGCTATATCATATGCTTGGGAATTTATCGTAGAGGTGTTGAAGTTGCCTGTAGATAAACTATGGGTAACAGTGCATGAAAATGACGACGAAGCATATGAACTGTGGCAAAAACATATTAGCAAAGACCGTATCAAAAAGCTAGGCGACAAAGATAACTTCTGGTCTATGGGAGATACTGGAGCTTGTGGTCCTTGTAGTGAGATATTTTTTGATCAAGGAGCTGAACTATTTGGCACAGTGGAGGATTATCTAGGTGGTGATGGTGATAGATTTTTGGAGATATGGAACTTGGTATTTATGCAGTTTGAGCGAGATAAAAATGGCAACATGACAAAACTACCAAAGCCATCTATAGACACAGGTATGGGACTTGAGAGAGTGGTCGCTATCAAAGAGGGTGTAGCAAATAACTTCGATACTAGTATATTTATGCCACTTATCAAAACCATAGAGACCATATCAAACACAAAAATAACTATACAAAATATATCTAGCTATCGTGTCATCGCCGACCATACCAAAGCCGTGGCTTTTATGCTATGCGATGGTGTGCTGTTTGACAACGAAGGTAGAGGATATGTGCTTCGCCGTATATTGAGACGTGCAGTGAGACACGGATATTTGCTAGGTTTACGAAAGCCATTTATACGTGAAGTGGTGGATAGTTTGGTAGAAAATATGAGCGATGAATATCCATTTTTGAGCGATAAACAATCCTATATCAAAGAGCAAATCACACAAGAGGAGACAAGATTTTTCAAAACCATCAAAAATGGTATGAAACTTTTTCAAGAGGAGCTGGATAAAACTACGGACAATGAGTTTGATGGAGAGATAGCTTTCAAGCTATATGACACATATGGTTTCCCACTGGATTTGACCGAAGATATGCTAAGAGAACACGCTATAAAACTAGACAAACATAAGTTTGAAACATGTATGCAAGAGCAAAAGAGCAAAGCCAAAGCATCGTGGAGAGGTAGTGGCGATGAGATGAAAAGTGGGGATTTTGCAACTATGTTAAAAAAATATAGCAAAAATATTTTTGTAGGATATGAAACAAACGAAACTCAAAGCTATATCGTAACGGTACTAGACGGAGAGTTTAAAGAAGTTTTTGATACTTTATCAAACGGCGAGTATTGGGTCATGTTTGCTCAAACTCCGTTTTATGCTACTAGTGGCGGACAGACAGGAAGCACTGGGCAGATGACGATAGGCGACAAAACCATTGAAATTGTAGATACTAGAGAGTTTTTTGGATTGAACTTGTCAAAGATTGTCGCTACAGACATAAATATAAAGCCACAGGACAAAGTGCTGCTAAAAGATACAAATATAAACGAAACTGCCAAACACCACACGGCTACACACTTGCTGCAAGCTGTTTTGAAAAACTTGTTGGGTGAAAATATCACACAAGCAGGAAGCTACAACGACCACGATAAACTACGGTTTGACTTCACTTATAGCAAAGCCATAGAGCCAGAGATGCTTAAAAAAATAGAAAACGAAGTAAATGAGCTAATATATCAAAATATAACCAACAATACAAAGGTTTTGCCTATAGAGCAAGCTAGGCAGACAGGAGCTACTGCTGTGTTTGGTGAAAAATATGGCGATGAAGTTCGTGTGGTGAGCTTTGGTGATACTAGTGTGGAGTTTTGTGGGGGAGTTCATGTAGTAAATACATCTATGATAGGATCGTTTTTTATCACCAGGCAAAGCAGTGTAAGTGCTGGTGTTCGCCGTATAGAAGCGGTATGTGGCAAGTCGGCAAAACTTTATACCAACAAATATATAGGTGATATTAAACAACTAGAAACTATATTAAAAACCAAAAATATCATAACTAAAACAGAAAAACTACTAGAAAACAGCAAACAAATCAAAAACAACAAACAAGCATACAGCAAACAAAAGTTTGATACGATAGATATAAACGATAGTAAATTGATCGTAGCGGTCGTAGAAGATGAAAATCTCAAAGATATCATAGACGAACAGAAAAACAAATATGAAAGCGTAGCTCTATTTTTGATACAGATAAACGATGAAAATATAAAGCTAGTTTGCGGCACGAAAAATATAGGTATAAAAGCAAACAAATGGCTAAAAGCTGTGTGCGATGAAGTAGGTGGCAAGGGCGGAGGCCGTGAGAGTTTCGCTCAAGGTGGAGCAAAAGATAGCAAAAATATAAAGATAGCAAAAAAGATAGCGATATCATATGCAAAAGATAATTTAAAGGATAATAGATGATGACACAAAACAGGGCCGTGCAGGCAACAATGCTTATACTTATAGCGTTTATTTTTTCTATGGCGGTTCGTTTGATATGGGTATATAAATTTGACGATCAAGCACAATACAAGCACAACGAGACTTTTATGCTGACTACTACAGATGGCTACTTTTTTGCCGAGGGTGCTAGAGATATCCTAAACGATAGAGACCCTATAGAATCAAAAATATACAACTCACCTATGAATCAAGGACTTTCACAGCTTACTGCCTTGATATATAAAATAACTCCATGGACACTAGATGAGATCATATTTTATATGCCTGCTGTTTTTGCATCGCTTTTAGTTATACCGCTGGTGCTTATAGGAGCAACATATGGTAGCTTGACTTTTGGGTTTATAGCGGCACTTATAGGCTCTATAGCTTGGAGCTATTATAACAGAACCATGGTAGGATACTATGATACTGACTTGCTAAATATCGTATTTCCTACATTTTTGCTATGGTCGCTTATAGGTGCTGTAGTTACCAAACACGACAGATATATTTTGCTAGTAGCCATAGAGACTATAGCATATAGATGGTGGTATCCTCAATCATACTCACTTGAAATTGCTTTTGTAGGACTTTTGGTTGTGTTTGCAATATATACTTGGTTCAAAAAGCGAGATAACTTTTATAACTTAGCTTTGATATCACTTATGCTATTGTCTACTTTAAATATAGATAGCTACTATAGAGCCTCTATAGTAGGTGTGATGTTGATATTTTTACACTTTAAAAAAGATATCTTTACACAATATATCTATTATATTTTAGGCGGAACTGTGCTGTTGTTTTTTGCTACTGGGGGGTTGGATCCTATTGTTGGACAACTTAAAAGTTATATATTTCAACGAGAGGCTGTTGTATCTCAAGATATACTTAAGCTTAATTTTTATGCAGTTATGCAAACTATAAGCGAAGCAAAGCATATACCGTTTGAAACATTTGCAAATAGGATTAGTGGACACACTATCACATTTTTTATAAGTATCGCTGGCTATATATGGCTAGTGTTAAACAAAAAAAGTGCCATAATATCATTTCCTATGATAGGCTTGGGATTTGTAGCACTATTTGGTGGGCTTAGATTTACAGTGTATGCTGTGCCTGTGTTTGCTTTAGGCATAGCATATCTCATAGTGCAACTATCAAATATGATAGAGGACAGAAGAGTCAAGATAGGTTCGGTGACAATACTCACTATATTGGTGCTAATACCAAATATCATACATACATATAAATACGATGTGCAAACTGTATTTATGAAAAATGAAGTAGCACAGCTAGAAAAACTGAAAAAAATTGTCTCTTCTGATGACTATGTTGTCGGTTGGTGGGATTATGGCTATCCTACGAGATATTATACCAATACACACTCCTTTTTAGATGGTGGTCGCCATAGTGGAGGTGCAAATTTTCCTACAAGCTTTTTTCTAACTAAACCACAAGAACTATCCGCTAAGATGTTGAGACTTGAAACTGAATATACAGTAAAAAGAAAAAATATGATAAGAGACCAACTCACAGGAAAAGAGGAAAAAAATATCACCAGCACATCAACTATAGCAAATATGACTTTGGACTATGGATTTAACGATACAAATGATTTTTTATATAGCTTAAGCACCGATATAAAACTTCCCAAAAAGACAAAAGAGACCTATCTGTATCTACCAAACAGAATGCTAAACATATATCCAGTCATAGAAAGATTTTCAAATATCGATCTTATGACAGGTGCAAAAGGTGGCTCTGGGTTTTTCTACTATCCTACTGGTTTCTCGCAAGATGAAAAAACCATAAACTTCGGCAACGGCATAGTGCTAGACAAAAAATCAGGGGTTATATCTACAAACTCAAACATCAAATACTCTATCAAAAGATTTATCACTACAAACTATACAAATAACGATACCATGACAAAAGATATCAAACTTATAAATAGTGGTGGCAACATAAATATAATATATATGAAAAATCACAACAGATTTTTGCTAGTAGATGATGACAAATACAACTCAACATATATGCAACTATTTATCATGGACAACTATGACAAAAATTTGTTTGAACAAGTCATATATCACCCACTTGTAAAGGTGTATAAATTAAAAATATAATCGCCCTGTTTGTTTTGCTGTCAACTCTACACATATATGCAGATGATAACAAAACATCTATAACAATACTACAAGAGTATATCAAAAAACTAGAGTGGAAACTAGATAGCAAGATAGATAGAGATATATCTCGATACAATCTCATGGGACACTACCCAAACTATATTTTGCTAGCTGGTTATAGCCCTACAAAACTATACAAAAGAACAGATGACAACAATCTCACCACTAACCCTAGAGATAAAAATGAAGCACAATTTCAAGTAAGTATAAAGGTGCCTATATTTAGCAATATTTTCAACTCACAAGGCGATCTGTTTGTAGCTTATACTCAAAACTCTTATTGGCAAATATACGACAAAGATGATTCTTCGCCTTTTAGAGAGACGAACTATCAGCCAGAGCTATTTTGGCAGATAGACAACGCAAACAAAAATAGATTTGGTCTAAAGAGACTGAGGATAGGTGCTATTCATCAGTCAAATGGACAATCCGCTCCAAAGTCCAGAAGTTGGAATCGCACCGAACTTCATATGCTATTTGAGGCAAATAATTTTT
>JAOZMC010000025.1 GCA_029934475.1 Arcobacteraceae bacterium | reverse complement strand
TTTTTAACAAAAAAGGAGCTAGATAGAAGAAATAATATATCAAGCGAAAGTAACCCAGCTCTCAAAACAGAAGACAAAGAAAATATGAAAAAATATGGTGATGATTTTGAAAAAAAGGTTGGGGCTTATTATAAAGCAAAAGGCTACACGATAGATGCCAGAGGTTTGAGGCTAGGTTATGAAGATGGTGGCATAGATATCATCGCCACCAAAGAGAGCGAGACATTGTTGATACAGTGTAAATATTGGAAAAAAGACAAATCTATAACTCATAACATGATAAAAGAATTTTATGGAAGCTGCAGTATCTATATTGACAAGGAAAATATAAGCAGAGACAACACAATATATATTTATGCTATACCAGACAAGCAAGCATTGTCAGGTGCTGCAACTATGGTATTTAAAAATAATTATAAAAAATGCAGATATAAAATCATAAGCTAAAAAAGGAGTATAAAAAAAATTAGCGAGAATATTATATCAAATAGCTACGCATGAGTAGACTATTTAAAAAAGGAAAAAGCGGAGCATGTCTTTGTAGAAAAATATAAAGACTTCAGATATAAGATTGTCAAATATTGACGATCTTAACAAACAAAGGATAAAATATGAAAAACAGAAAATTGATAAAAGCTATATTGATAGCGATGTTAGCGATAAGCACTCTACAAGGTGCCGACACAAATACGACCAGAACAGATGACAACAAAACAACAGAAACAAAAAAAGATAAAGTCCAAAAAGTCAAAATAGTGAATGGTGATATAACCAACAAACGGAGTTGGTGGATTACTATCGGTATCATAGTTTTGCTTCCAATTTTATTATAAGGATTTATCATGAAAAATAATAAAATTAATAACTTATTGACGATATTTTTGAGTGTTTTCTTGTTTACTGGATGTTTGTTTTCTGACCCAAAAGAAGCAAACCTTGAAAATTTCTCAAAAGCGATAAACCAATATCTCAAAAGCGACAAACAGAAATTTAATTGTATGGATACCAATATTAAAAATAAAGATGGTTATACTACAGGTAGCAAGAAAAAAAACGATAAGCTAGCACAACAAGGCATCATGATATCAAAGATCAAAAAAATTGAAAAGAAAAATTTGTATTATCGAAGTTATAACCCGAAAAAATTTGTAGATACAAAAGTTTATGTATTAACCGACAATGCGAAACCTTTTTACAAAGATGGGTCTTGGGGCGGACATGTATGCGTAGGCACTACAAAGCTCAAAGAGATTGTTAACTTTACTATACCAAAAGATATGGGAGGCAAAACTCTATCGATGGTGAAATACAAATATATCGTGGACGATTATCCAAAATGGGCGAAAATACCACCAAAAGAAGTAGAGACAAAAGATATGTTTATCTTGACAAACAACGGATGGGTTCATAGTAAACTGTTTTAGATAGCTTCCACACACGGATTGAGATTTGTAGGTATGTTTGACACAAATCACAGACACGATATCGTGGCTGTGGCTGAAATATTTATATGAGATATACAGTCATAGCTCATATCATGAGCTATATCTAACTTTAGGTCGCCTCTAAATATATCAATATTGTAGTTTTGATACACAATGAGTTTTCAAATAGAATATTTGACAATATTATTTGACTTTTTTTGATTTTGTGGGGATATTTAAAGATAAGTATGCTATAATAGCAAAGATTAAGTAACTATACAAACAAGGACCAAAACATGCGTGGAAAATATATAAATATTTTATCAAACAATAAGTTTTATAAACAAAGAAAAGAAAAAACACTTCTACTAGTAAAAAGTCTAAAAAAAGCGATGAATGAGGAACTAAATGGCTTCAAGGTTACGATTTTTGTCGTTGGTTCTATAGGTAGAGATGAAGTAGGCGATAATTCGGACTTAGATATTTTTATATTATCAAAAGACGAGATAAGCCAAATCGAACAATATCAAATTTATTCAAAGTTAATAAAAATAAATAAAAATCTTGATTTTCCTGAATTTAGCAACGATGGAGAATTTCTCACAATTCACAAATTGAAGGATCTGAAAAATCTTACAGGATCGCCAAAAGATGATTTGTCAAATCTATTTACTGCCAGAATGCTAATGCTCTTAGAGTCCAAGGTATTGTTCAATCAAAAACTTTATACAGAAATCTTGAAAGATATTGTCTCGCTTTATTCTAGAGACAAACCTGATAAACCAGATACAGAGTTTAATCCTACCTTTCTTATAAATGATATTTTGAGATATTGGAGAACATTGTGCCTAAATTATGAAGTTATAAGACATGATGCAGACAGACCTTGGAAAAAAAAGAATACCAACCTCAAGTATAGCAGGATGCTTACTGTCTTTTCTACGATATTGACAATCATAATCAAAAAAGATATAAAATACAATAATTTATATGACATATTTGCCAAAACTCCACTGGAAAGAATGGCTTGGTCATTGGACAAGCTAGAAGACATTGGTCTTGATACTTCTTTTGATAAGTTGCTAGATTATTATAAAATATTTTTAGATGCCAAAGAAAAAACAGATATAAATGACGATATAGAGATAAAAAAGATATTAAATATCAATGCTGAACATTTTTCTGATATCATTTTCAGTCTTTTAAATCACAATAAAATTGACAATAAACTAAAAAAGTTTTTGATGATATAATATGAAAAAAAATGAATTTATTTTACTAAACATATACGACAAAAGGTTGGCATATTTTATCAATTCGTTCTGCGAAACTTACGATATTCAAAAGCCATATCTCGTGCCACATATTACACTACAAGGTCCTTTTTCAAACACAAAAAGCAAACTTTTTGCTTCAACTGATATCGTAGACAAATTGGACAGCTATACAAAAAACATGAGTCTCAAAAATAGTTCTATACATATAAATGGTGTAGGAATATTTGAAAACAATCAAACTTATATTTTATATTTAAAAGTTAGTCCAGACGATAAGCTAAAGACTATTACAGATAAAAAAGACTATCCTATAGCAAAATATGGATTTCATCCACACATAACTATAGCTACTACAAAAAATAAGCAACATGCAATAAGTATCAAGAAAAATTTAGAAAGTAGACAAATAAGTTTTGATTGTCATGATGTTGAGTGGAATATACATCATACCTCAGGTGATGGAAGTTTGTTCAATATTTCAAATACAGGAATTTGATAGCAATGATTTGGCTCTAATTTTCCAGTAATATTATATTGAGGTCCCCTTTGTGATATTTTGAGTTAGTTTAATATAAATACGATATAATAATCCATAAAATTGTCAGGTTAATTTATAGGAGAATTATATGGTAGCATACACACAAAACGAATTGATATCAGTCACGGAGATATCAAAACAGTTTGGAGAATATATCTCAAAGGTCAAAAATGGCACAATAGAAAAGATAGGTGTTCTAAAAAACAACAAGTTAAATGCTGTAATATTGGGAGCAGAAGAGTATGAAAAGATGTCTCAAGCTTATGAGATATTGGAAGATATGGATATCTACACAGATATACAAGATAGATTGGATGCGACAGACGACAAACTGCTTGATGGCAAAGATGTCATGACAAAGCATGGATTCTCTTTAGATGTTTGATTATAAGTTTCATGTCGAAGCAGAAAAAGAGTTAGCCAAGCTAGACAATAGAGTCAAACTATTGTTTGCAAAAAAACTAAGCCAGATTATAAAAAATCCCCAAATAGGGAAAAATCTATCAAATAGAAATATCTTAAAATTATCAGGATTAAAAAAGGTTTATTTTGACAATAAAAGATACAGAATAGTTTATGAGGTTATAAAGCAAGATATTATTATATATATTATATCAATAGGCAAAAGAGATAAATGATACATCTAGTCAACGACAATGCCCTATCTGTAGTGCCGATATCGTAGAAAAGGACAAAAGCTTTCAATGCCAAAAATATCATTGGAACAAAGAAGCTATGAAATCAGAAGGATGTCTATTTATACTTTGGAAAAATAACAAAGCCATAGATGATATAATAGACGATGACAATCTAGAACTATTGTTGTCAAAAAAGAGAATACAGAGTAATAGTGGCAAGTATATATTGGATATAAATGAAAAATACTTTATAAAAAAGATAGACAATGCCACCATCTCTAAAGATATCGCCAATACCAAAAAAGCATGCCCAAAGTGCGATGGTGTATTGACAAAAAAGAGCGGTAAATATGGCGATTTTTATGGTTGTAGCAATTTTCCTAAATGTAAACATATAGCAAAATAATCACCCAAAAATATCCCGCTCCTGCTGTCGCTTGGGCGAACCGATCTGTCATCATTCCCTAGCTTCGCAGGTGCTGCCGGAGACTCCTACTACTAGCTTTTTGATGCCAGTCTCTAGTATTTTGAATAGATTTGACAGCACAAAGAGTATTTTGAGTGAATTTTGTATCAAATAATTGCTCATTTGTGAGTTGTAGGAGTTTTTGGAGATAGTTTCAGCAAAAAAGGATAAAATAGATAAAAAAGGCAAAACATGAGGATAGAACAGCGAATATCGCAAGCTCTAAAAAGGCTAAACAACGACAAATATATACTAGCTATCGCAGTAGGACAAAGAGCGACTGCATTGAGCTGTGGGGCGGCACCGATATTTGAAGAGGACAGGCTTAGCTTAAAATACACAGATACAGCACTCAAAGAGATAGCGTGTGGGGCTTTGAGGATAGATGGTTTCGAAGAAAAATAACAGTCAAAATATATCAAGCAAATGTCCGAAATCTTTGATAAAATCAAACAAATACGAGATATAGATACAGCTACAGCTCTACTTAAAGAGAACATATCGTTTGACAATATTATAGACAAGACTATACAGTTTTGTATCACAGCACACCACGACCAATACAGAAAAAGCAAAGAGCCTTATGCGGTGCATCCTATACTAGTAGCATCTTTGGTAGCATCGCTGACTAGAGACAATGTCATGGTAGTAGCGGCACTGCTACACGATGTAGTAGAGGATACAGACTACGATATAGAATACATAGCCGAAAATTTTGGACAAGATGTAGCAAGTATAGTAAATGGACTAACAAAGATAGACCAGCTAAAGTCAGATAACCCAACTAGCTATGAGCTACGATCAAGCAAAACCGTGACCTTTCGTAAGCTTCTCGTGGCATCTATAGACGATGTGCGAATACTAGTCATAAAACTATGTGATAGGATTCACAATATGCTCACACTGGAGTATATGCCATCTGTCAAACAGATACAAGTAGCCCAAGAGACTATGATAGTATATGCTCCTATAGCTCACAGACTGGGTATCTCATCTATCAAAAATATACTTGAAGATTTGTCGTTTTATTTTCTATACAACAAAGAGTATCAAAAGATAGACGACTATATCACTACAAACCAAACCAAACTACGAGTAAGTATAAATAGCTTCGTATCTAGGATCGTGTTGCTTTTGCAACTACACGGCTACAGCAAAGACAGCATAGATATCACTAGCCGTATCAAGCACCACTACTCTATATATCTCAAGATGCAAAGAAAGGGAGTGCATATAGACGAGGTGCTTGATCTCATGGCTATACGGATAGTAGTAGATAAACCTATAGATTGTTATAGAGTTTTGGGACTTCTACACACAAACAGCAAGCCACTTATATCTAGGTTCAAAGACTATGTAGCTTTGCCAAAAGAAAACGGCTACCAAACCATACATACGACAGTGTTTAACCATGCGAAAATATATGAGATACAGATACGGACATTTGATATGCATAAAGTAGCCGAGCTAGGAGTGGCGGCTCACTGGAAATACAAAGACCACAGCGAGACATCGTTTCTCAAGCCATCTCTAGGCTGGCTACAGGGGTTGAGTATAAGCGACAAAAGCGACGAGCAGTTTTATGACGATGCCAGAGAGGAGCTATATAGCGATGAGATAGTAGCATATTCTCCACGAGGTGATATATACACTATGCCACGAGGCGCTACTGCCTATGACTTCGCCTATTTTGTGCATAGTGATATAGGCAACAAAGCAAAAGGATGCACCATAAATGAGATATCCAAACCACTTCTCACACAGCTTTTAAACGGCGACATAGTTTCTATATCACTAGCCCAAAAAAATATAGCCAGATGCAGCTGGATAGATATGGTCAAGACCTCCAGAGCAAAAAAATCTATCAAGTTGATGTGTTCAAATAAAAACAGAAAGCTAGATATAACAAACGGCGAAAATATTATCAAAACTATATTTAGAAAATATGACAATATATCGTTTGAGACTATCAACAAACAGCAGTTTCAACATATACCAAAAAACTTACAACTGCTAAAAAGTATCAAAAACTCTATAGCCAGAGAGTATATAAAAGACTTGAGCCTAGTAGCAAAGTTTAAGCTAGAAAAGATAGCACTAAAGCCACACAGCTTTGACAATATCGTCTTGTATTCCAACTTCAAGCTAAAATCACTATCATTTGACCACTGTTGCCACCCAAAGATTGGAGATGATATTATCGCCATAGGTGATGGCGACAGAAATATCACAGTCCATCACAAGATGTGCGACAAAGCTATAAAAGAAGGCAAGATATGTTATATGTTTTTCGTCGAGTGGGCTAAAGAGAAGCTTTTTGGATATAGTGTCAAACTAGCTATGCCAAACACCAAAGGCGAGCTAGCTTCTGTGCTGACATATCTATCTAACCTGGGGGCAAATATATTGCATATAGCTTATGGCAAAGACAAAAACTCACAGACACAGTATTGCGATATGGAGTTTGAGGTGGATATGTCAAACAAAACAAAACTGAGACAACTACTAGAACAAAAGATGAAAATAGTCGAATTTTTATCAAGTGAGGATGCATACAAATGAATGACAAAATAGAACAAAACATAGCCACAGCTATGGAGCAGATATCTAGAGCTACAGCGGAGATAATAGACATAGAGTATATAGAAAAGCTAGTGCGAGACTACTATACACACGACACAAATTATCTAGTCAAAGCTGGGTTTGACCCCACTGCGCCAGATATACATCTAGGTCATACAGTGCTACTTCAAAAGCTAGCAGTGTTTCAAAAACATGGCGGTATAGTGCAATTTGTCGTAGGCAACTTCACGGCTACTATAGGCGATCCTACTGGCAAATCTGCTACGAGAAAGGTGCTGACAGTAGAACAAATAGAGACAAATATCCAAAGCTACACGACACAGGCATTTAAAATTCTTGACAAAACAAAGACAGATATACAACACAACAACGACTGGCTAGGAGCTATGAGTAGTGCCCAGATCATAGCTCTGGCATCGAACCTCACGGTGTCTAGGATGCTAGAGAGAGATGACTTCAGCAAACGATACAAAGCAAACAAACCCATCGCAACAAGTGAGTTTATCTATCCACTGCTCCAAGGATATGACAGTGTGTATCTCAAAAGCGATATAGAACTAGGCGGAACAGACCAAAAGTTCAACCTACTTATGGGACGACAACTCCAAAAGGCTTATGGCATAGGCAAACAACAAGCGGTGCTGATGATGCCTATATTAGAAGGACTAGAGGGTGTAGCGAAGATGTCAAAATCGCTCGGCAACTATATAGGGGTAGATGACAGTCCGTTTGATATGTTTGGCAAGATATTGTCTATAAGCGACGAGCTTATGTGGCGGTATTTTGAACTTTTGTCCTCTAAAACTAGCGATGAGATAGGTCAGCTTCGAGAGAGTTTAGCAGATCGGCAAACACACCCAAAAGATATCAAAGTATCGCTGGCTATAGAGATAGTAGATAGGTTTCACAAGAGAGGCGATGGCGAGAAAGCCAGAGCACAGTTTGATAAAGTTTTTGCCAAAAAATCGGTGCCAGATGATATAAAAAGTTTCACTTTTGATGAAAATAAAGGAATATTGGATATACTGGTGCAAACCGGGCTGGTAGCTTCGACTTCACAAGCGAGACGAGATATAAAAGCAGGGGCGGTCAAGATGATAAAAGATGACAAAACACAAAAAATAACAGACGACAAACTTCGTATGTGTGATGGTGAATTTATTTTACAAAAAGGCAAAAAGTATTTTGCAAAAATACAAATAAGGACAAAAATATGAAAATAGGCAAACACAACATAGAAAAAAACATAATTCAAGGCGGTATGGGACTAGGTATCTCGTGGGATAAGCTAGCAGGGACCGTGAGTTTAAACGGAGCTTTGGGTGTAGTATCTGCTGTCGGCACTGGGTATTATCAAGACAAAAAATACTCTAAAAAAAATATCAAAGACAAGCCACATAGTGCACTAAACTTCTATAGCAAAGATGCACTCACTGCTATCATCAAAAATAGCAGAAAAATATGTGGCGACAAACCACTAGGGTGCAATGTGTTGTATGCGAGCCATGATTATGGCAGGATTGTGCGAGATGCTTGTGAAGCTGGAGCAGATATCATCATCACAGGAGCTGGACTTCCTACAAATATGCCCGAGTTTGTGCGAGGTTTTCCAGATGTAGCTATAGTGCCTATCGTATCAAGTGCAAGAGCTTTGAGACTAATATGCAAAAAATGGAAAAAATACGACAGGCTACCAGATGCAGTCGTAGTAGAAGGACCTCTAAGTGGCGGACACCAAGGGTTCAACTACGAGCAGTGTTTTATGGATGAGTATCAGCTAGAATCTATAGTGCCGTCTATCATAGAAGAGGCGAAAAACTGGGGCAGTATGCCTGTCATCGCTGCTGGTGGTATATGGGACAAAAATGATATAGACAAATATATAGACATGGGCTGTGCGGCAGTGCAGATGGGGACACGATTTTTAGGCACTTTTGAGTGTGATGCTAGTGATCTGTTTAAAGATGTTATCATCAACTCTACCAAAGAAACTATCAAGCTACAAAAGTCGCCAGTGGGACTGCCTGCTCGTGCGGTGGAGACCAACTTGCAAAAAGCGGTCATAGAAAAAACAGCACCAAAAGTGTCATGTGTATCCAACTGTGTAGTCCCTTGTAAAAGTGGCATAGAGGCTAGAGAAGTAGGATATTGTATAGCCGATAGACTAGCAGATGCATACAACGGTGTCGGTGAGACTGGACTGTTTTTCACAGGTTCAAACGGCTATAGAGTAGATAAGTTATACTCCGTCAAAGATATCCTAGACAAACTAACAAATGGCGAATAATTTTGAGATATATTTTTGCTCCTGTGTTTTTGGTGCTTGTGCTGTTTTGTAGCATATCATATGGCAAATCAAACGACTACAACTACAACCAATATGTCAAATACAAACAAAAGTATTTTACAGCTATACTCCAAGGAGACAAAAAAGCAGAAAAACAAAACCTCATAGAGCTTATAAAATACGGCGACAAAGCAAAGATGAAAACCAAAAAGTTTAAAACAAGTTTAGCCGAACTAGGAGGCGATAAACCTGTCAAGGTAGCCCAGCCAAAGTCGAAGCCACAAATCACAAAGCCACCACCAACAAAACCAAAGGAGACTATAAAAGATATAAAAGTATTTAAAAACAGTATCACCATAAGCTATGTCGGTCAAATACCAAACAACACAGTCAAAACAGCTATGTCAAAAACAGGTAAATATAAAGTGGAAAACTATAACATAAAAGGCAATCTAAAAGATATAGACAAGCTTTATTTAAAAATAGACAAAAAATATTTAGACAAGATAGTAGTCTATTCGCTAGATAGAAACACTATACGAATATCATTAAGAGACAAAAAACATGTAAGCTCCACTTATAAGCTCTATGATAACAAAATAACCATAACTATCAACCAAAAAGAGAAAGAGGCGGTGCTAAAAAAGAGAAAAATAGTCATGCTAGATGCAGGTCACGGAGGAGATGATAGTGGAGCAGTAGGATATAGAGGTATAAAAGAGAAAAACATCGTCCTAAAAGTCACAAAAAAAGTCACAAAAATACTCGAAGACAGAGGCTACAAAGTTTACAACACTAGAACTCGTGATAAATTTATACGGCTAAAAAACAGGACAAAGATGGCAAACAAGATGAGGGCAGATATATTTTTGTCTATACATGCAAACTCAGTCAAGACAAATAAAAGATCAGCCTCTGGCATAGAGATATATTATCTCTCTCCTGCAAAAAGTGCAAGAGCCAAAAGAGTAGCAGCACTTGAAAACAAAGTAGACATAAGAAGCATGGGCAAAAGCTCTATAGATATATTTCTCATGGCTAGAAACAGAGCAAAGATAAACGAATCAAATAAGTTAGCCCTAGATGTGCAAAACAATATGCTATATCTACTGAAAAAGAGATACAAAAATATCAAAGACCACGGAGTAAGGAAAGGTCCATTTTGGATACTTGTAGGCGCACAGATGCCAGCTATATTGGTAGAGCTAGGCTTTGTTTCGCATCCACAAGAGTCAAAAAGACTTACAAACGCAAGCTATCAAAACAGACTGGCAAATGGCATAGCAAACGGCATAGATGCTTATTTTGAAAAAAATTGACACTTTTTGGAGCTTATTTAAGATTGTTTCGCTATAATAAATAAAAAGGCAATATATGAACATCTTGTTGGCAAGAGAAACAGCAGACAGCAAACCAAAGAAAATCACCACAAACGAACTAAAACAACAGCTAAATCAAAAAATAGACAAGCTTTTTTATTTTGACAAAGACAACACACACAAGCAGATGTTGGATCTAGTGGAGTTGTTTGAAAAAGACAACTACACGGTGCATTTACGAGAGATAAAATATGGTTTAGATGAAGATAGTTTTATGTACGAGATACATTTTCTGTAGCAAAGTTTATGTCAAAAAGGCTATATATAGAGACTTTGGGTTGTGCTATGAACGAAAAAGATAGTGAAAATATCATAGCGGAGCTTACGACTAAGGAGCACTATGAAACCACAGACAATATAAAAAATGCCGACCTAATCATAATCAATACATGCTCAGTGCGAGAAAAGCCAGTATCGAAACTTTTTTCACAGCTAGGAGTCATAAACAAACAAAAAAAGAGCACAGCCCAAATAGGTGTGTGTGGTTGCACTGCTAGTCATCTAGGGGCTGATATCATCAAAGCAGCTCCCTATGTGGATTTTGTGTTGGGTGCTAGAAATGTGTCTAAGATCACCAAAGCTATCTATCAAAAAGGATTTGTAGATACAGATATAAGCTATGATGAGACCACATATATGTTTGATGATATTGGAGCAAATAGCTACAAAAAAAAGATAAACATATCTATAGGTTGTGACAAAAGCTGCACCTATTGTATCGTGCCAAATACTCGTGGCACAGAGATAAGTATCCCCAAAGAGTTGATATTGGATGAGATATCAAAAGCAGTAGATAGCAAAGTTGTAGAAGTGTTGTTGCTAGGTCAAAATGTAAACAACTATGGCAAAACATTTTCAAACAAACTTATCAAAAGCAGTTTCGTGGAGTTGCTAAGAGATATATCAAAGATACCAAAACTCAAGCGAATACGGTTTGCCTCGCCACACCCGCTACATATGGACGATGAGTTTATAAAAGAGTTTGCCACAAATGACAAAATATGCAAAAACATACATATACCACTACAAAGTGGCTCTACAAAAGTGCTAAAAGATATGAGAAGAGGCTACAGCAAGGAGTGGTTTGTAGATAGGTGTGCCTCTATCAAAAAAGCGGTGCCGCACTCTCGTATAAGCACAGATATCATAGTAGGATTTCCCACGGAGACACAAGAGGATTTCGCAGAGACTATAGATGTCATAAACAGAGTTAAATTTGACCAGATATTTAACTTCAAATACTCACCGAGACCAAACACAGTGGCAAAAGATATGCCAAGCATAGTGCCAGACGGTGTGGCTTCTAGTAGATTGGAGCAGGTGATAGCCTTGCACAAAGCACATCTAGATGAAAAGATGCCTCAAAATGTCGGCAAAGAGCTTGAAGTGTTGTTTGAACAACAAAAAGAGAAAAATATTTATGTAGGATTTAGTGATAATGGCTATCAAATACAGGTCAAATCAGACAAAAATATATTAGGCAATATATCAAAAGTCCGTATCACAAACTTTCATAGAACATATTTGGAGGCAAATATAAAGTGAAAAAAAGCATCAAAAAATTTGTCCAAGTTTATATGCTACCATATATCATAGCTGTGTTAGTCAGGCTTATAAATATGACAAACAAAAAAGTCTATAACTACAAAACGCCAGCTAGTAAAGATGCCTTTGTGTTAGCCATGTGGCACGGACAGCTACTTTTTCAAGCTCTAAACTACAGAGCATACAAGCCAAGCGGCACAGTCAAAGTGATAGTCAGCGAGCATAGAGACGGCGAGGCTATACGAAAGATAGTCAAGCACCTAGGAGTAGGCGATATACAAGGCTCATCGACCAGAGGCGGTGCAAAAGCTTTGATAAAAGCTATCAAATCTATAAAAGATGGCATAGATGTAGCGATAACACCAGATGGTCCAAAAGGTCCTGTCCATACTATAAGCGATGGTATAGTCGCTATAGCACAAAAGACAAAAGCAAAGATAATCTGCTGTAGTATAGCCCCTAGCAAATACTGGCAGTTTAACTCATGGGATAGTTTCTTGATGCCGAAACCATTTGGAACTATAGTTTACAAGATGAGTGAGCCGTTTGATATAGATGGACTAGGGCTAGAAGAAGCAAAAAAAAAGATAAAAAAACATATGTTGGAAAATTTAAATGAATAGTATAACCATTACGATAAGAGACGGCAAAGGCTTCAAGGCAACAAGATTCGAGCAAAACGAAACTATGAATATAAAAAAGGATAACTTTGCTTGTCAGATGATAGATGATTGCCCTGTTTCCAAGCACAATGTGGTGCTTGATAACTTTGAGGATACCATAGTAAACAAAGCAGAAGAGTCAGGCTACGACAGGATATGGATAGACGATGCAAACAGTCTGTCTATAGCAAAAAGCAAACACTCGCAGATGCGAAAACAATATAACAAACTAAAAAAACCAGTGCTCTATTCTCCGTATCACATACTACTATATATAGCAAAAAGCCACTCAAACAAAAGCGGACTTTTTGCTTTGATATACAACGAATGGCTGTATTGTATGGCAGTAGATAAATATAACAAAATCATATTTTATGATAACCTAGCTTTGAAATCCACTGGCATAGTAGAGATACCAGTAGATGAGAAAATAGCACAAAAACTAGAGACAGGCATAGAAAACTTTTATACCCAATCAAATAGCTTTTTCATAGAATATATCAAAATATATGAGGGTGGAAGCACTGGCAATACGATAAATACGCTTATGATAGAAAACAAGTTAAAAATAGATAGCAAAATATCATCTATAGATATTCATCAAACAATATACAACATATTGACCAAAGATGTCATAAATATAAACGATACCAAGAAAAAGAGTTTTGGAAGCCTCAAAGTGGTGGTGGTGTTTGGATTGTTGATATATGGTTTGTATTATGCATATCAGCACAATTATCATAAAAAAATCAAGCTAGAAACAGTTTCAGCAATAGATATAAACATACTCAAAGAGATATCTAAAAAAAGTTTAATAAACATAAAAACAGATAATATCAAGGATTATTTTACTAATATAGGTTCATTTGATGATATATACAAGGTTGTTTTTGATACAAAAGTAAGCCAAAAACAATACAACAACAATATCAAAAACCGCCTTAAACAGCACTTTGATATGATACCAGATGATATATATCTTGATAAATTCTATTTGTATCAAAATAGTGCCAAACTATATACTACGCTAGTACACAAAGAGTCATATTCTTTTACGTTAAAAGACAAGCTCAAAACACATTACAAACAAGTATATATCAGCAAATCAGGCAAAAAACAACAAAATTATACAGCTACTATCATATGTAAACAAAAAAAAGCAAAAAACTACTATGTTGGCAATGAGCCTAGCAAAAACACAAAAATAACACTAGCTGGAATATTCCCGTTTGGAACTAGCATAAAAGTAAAGCAAAAAAGCAAAAAATATTTTGTAAAGACATATATCCAAAAAGTGCCGGAACTATACAATATGATAGACAAGCTAGACAAAAAGAGGTTCAATATCCAATACCCAATAATATTTAAAAAGCAAAGAAAAAACATAATGGTTAAGTTTTTTGTAGAAGCTTAATCTTTTTTGGATAGAATAAAACAAGGAGTAAATATGAATGTGCCTATATATAAATACGATGTAGTGATAGTAGGAGCTGGTCTAGCTGGATGTGCGGCCGCAAAAGAGGCTAGCGATGCTGGGCTGGATGTGTGTGTGCTAACCAAGCTACACCCACTAAGAAGCCATAGCGGTGCTGCCCAAGGTGGTATAAATGCAGCTTTAAGTAGTGATGATAGCATAGAGTTGCATGAGTTTGACACGGTCAAAGGCAGTGACTATCTAGGCGATCAAGATGCTATAAAGCTGATGTGTGAAAATGCTCCACAGACTATAAGGTGGGCGGAGAGAATGGGAGCTGTGTTTAGCCGAAACGAAAAAGGTGAGATAGACCAAAGACCTTTTGGTGGGCAGAGTAGTCCTAGAGCATGTTATGCCAAAGACAGAACAGGTCTCACACTGCTACAGACAGTTTACGAACAAGCCCACAGAGGCGGAGTGCAGTTTTTTGATGAGTATTATGTAGCTGATATTATCCTAGAAGATGACAAGATCAAAGGCGTAGTAGCTTTCGACTTAGTAGATACCAAGCCATATATATTTGGAGCAAAGACAGTGATGTTTGCTACAGGTGGCTACGGCAGGGCTTTTAAAGTAAATTCAAATGCCCATGCAAATACAGGCGATGCCTTGTCTATGGTAGCTAGACACGGACTACCACTAGAGGATATGGAGTTTGTGCAGTTTCACCCTACAGGTATAGCAGGGTCTGGAGTGCTTATAAGTGAAGCAGCCAGAGGTGAGGGCGGAATATTGTTGAACAGTGAAGGTGAAAAATTTATGAAAAAATATGCTCCAAACAAACTAGAGCTAGCTTCTCGTGATGTAGTAAGTCGTGCCATAACCCAAGAGATATTAGATGGTAGGGGCTGTGGTGAGCACAAAGACCATGTCAAGATAGATCTCACACACTTAGGTGCAGATCTCATAAACAAAAAACTTCCAGAGTTAAGAGACCTTGCTATCACATTTTTGGGGCAAGATATGATAGAAGAACCTATAAGCATAGCAGCTACCGCTCACTACTCTATGGGTGGTGTGCCTGTAGATATAGACGGTCATGTGAGAAAAAACAACGACGACTTCATAGAGGGATTTTATGCAGCTGGTGAGTGTGCTTGTGTAAGTATCCATGGAGCAAATAGGCTAGGAGCAAACTCTGTGTTGGAGGCTTTGTTTTTTGGCAAACATATAGGGCTACAGATAATAAAAGATATAAAAAATATAGAGATGGGCGAACTGTGTGAAGCCGATGCCGACACTGCCATAGATGAGTTTGAAAAGATACGGACAAGCAGTGGCAAATACAAAGTGCCTCTCTTGAGAGACAAACTTCAACAATCCATGACAGACAACGCAGGTGTATTTAGGACAGAAAAATCGCTCCAAAAACAGTTGGGTATAATAAAAGAGATAAGAGAAAAATTTAAGCACATAGCCATAGATGACAACTCAACCACATACAACACAGACTTACAAGAGGCTGTGGAGTTTGGGCATATGATTGATTATAGCACATTTATAGTTGCAGGGGCGATTGAGAGAAAAGAGAGTCGTGGAGCTCACTTTCGAGATGAGTATCCACAAAGAGATGACACAAACTATCTTAAACACACTATGGGATACATGGACAAAAACGGCGATGTAACTATAGAATATATGGATGTGTCTCTTGGCAAACACAAATTAGCCGCTAGAACATACTAGGAGTAAATATGAGAAAAATAACATTTAAGATATTTAGATTTGACAAAAAAACAGACTATCTACCGTATTATGATACCATAAAGATGGATGTGAGTGATGATGAACTGGTGCTAGATGTGATGAATCGCATCAAATGGGAGCATGATGGTAGCTTCTCATATAGGCGAAGTTGCAGGCACGGTATCTGTGGTTCGTGTGCTGTCAAAGTAAATGGCAAAGGCACACTAGCATGCAAAGATAGAGTAGCAGACTTGGTCAAAATCTTTGGAGATGAGCTAACCATAGAGCCACAAGATATAAAAAGAGCATACAAAGATATGATCATAGACAAAAAAAACTTCTGGGACAAATATGACAAAGTCCAGCCATATCTCGTAGCACAAGTAGATGAATTTCCAGACAAAGAAAATTTGGTATCGCTCGAACAAAACGAGAAAATAGACGAAGCAGACTACTGTATCCAGTGTGGTATCTGTTTCTATAGTTGTCCTGTGGTAGAGGTAAACGAAGACTACCTAGGACCTGCATCACTGGTCAAAGCATGGCGGTTCAATGCCGATATAAGAGATGATGCCAAAGGCCAAAGACTAGACACGGTGAACAATATCGGCAGTGGTGTATGGGATTGTGTCAAGTGCAACGAATGTGCCCAAGCATGTCCAAAAGAGATAGACCCTATAGGCAAGATCACCAAACTACACAACCAAGTGTTTGAATATGGCAAAGCCAAAAACAATGTAGCAGTGCGGCATGCGGTAGGCTTCAAGTGGTCTATTCAAAAACACGGACTACTAGATGAGGGCGAACTAGTCAAATACAGCGAAGGTGTGCCGATGGTGGCGAAACATATACCAGAAGCTATAGCTATGTTCAAAAAAGGCAAAATAGTCATGCCGTGGAATATGCCAAAGTCAAAAAATTTAGATGAGATAAAAAAATTGGTTGATATAAGTTCAACACAAAAGTTTTAGGAGATATTATGAAAAAACTTAAATATGCTTTATACACAGGTTGCACCGCTAGAGAATCAACTCCAGAACTACTCAAATCCACTATGAGTATAGCCAAAAAGCTAGATATAGAGCTAGTGCTACTAGATGAAGCTAGCTGTTGTGGTGCTAGTCATCTACAAGATTTTGACGATATGTTGTCGCTGGTTTTAAATGCGAGAAATATCTGCTATGCTGAAAACTTGGGGCTAGATATGGTAACTATCTGCAACACTTGTCAGCTAAATACCGCTATGACAAAAGAGAGGCTAGACAACGATGAAGAGTTAAAGGCAAAAGTCAACGAAAAACTAGCCCAAGTGGGACTGAAATACAAAGGCACAGCACAGGTTAAACACTTTTTGTATGTCCTGCAAGATGACTATGGCTACGAAAATATCAGATCGAAAGTGACACGACCTCTGGACGATATAAATGTAGCTTCGTTTTATGGGTGTCACAACTTACGACCCAGCAAACTATATGTAAAAAACGGCGAAAATCCATATAGGCCGACATCGCTAGACAATCTAGTGCTTTCGCTAGGTGGCAAGCCAGTAGAGTATGAGAGCAAAAACAGATGCTGTGGCTTTCATGTAGAACTTCAAAATCCACAGACAGCAAACCGTCTAAGTGGAGTAGCTATGAGCGATGCTATAGACAACAATGCCGATATCATGGTGACACCTTGTCCTCTTTGTCACTTGCGAATGGATGTCCAACAACACAACATAACCAAAGCGATGGGACGAGATATCCATATACCTGTGCTTCATCTGCCTCAGATGGTGGGGATAGCTCTAGGTATAGACAACAAAGAGCTAGGACTCCAGCACAATGTCACCAAAGTTGGCATAGTATAGCTTATAGTTGCTACAAGAAGTCGGCAAGAGTTAATATATGACGAGATATATCAAACCATCGTATACCATAACATCAAAGATGGTCAATACGATATCGTCTATCAGCGAAGAGCTAACTCGCATAGAGCTAAATGAAAAAGAGATAATCACCCCACAACTTCGCCGAATAAATCGTATCAAAACGATAGCAGGAACTCTAGAGATAGAGGGCAATTTCATAGGCGAAGAGAAAATCACAGCTATATTGGACGGCAAAAGAGTGCTAGCATCAAAGCTAGAGATACTAGAAGCCAGAGGTGCCATAGCGGCATATCAGGAGCTAGAAAACTACGATCCAGATGATATAGATGAGCTACTCAAAGCGCACAAAATTTTGATGACAGATCTGTTGGATACAGCGGGGAGTTTCAGGGCAGTCAATGTCAAAGTCGGCAACCATATAGCGCCATATTTTAGTGAAGTTCGGCAACTTATGGAAAATCTATTTGAGTGGCTTGAAAATAGCGACGAACACCCACTGATAAAAAGCTGTGTATTTCACTATGAGTTTGAATTTATACATCCGTTTAGAGATGGCAACGGACGCATAGGACGACTTTGGCAAAGTGTGATTTTGTCCGATTGGCGAAGAGTTTTTACTACTATACCTACTGAAAGCATAGTCAAAGAATATCAGCAAAGCTATTATAAAGCTTTGGAAAATGCGACTGCAAACAAAGAGTGTGCCGTGTTTATAGAGTTTATGCTGGAAGTTATCTTGAAAACTATAAGAAAACAAATATTGAAAAATAAAAAGAAAAGTAGACCAAAAAGTGAACCAAAAAGTGAACCAAAAAGTAGCCTAAAAAGTGAACCAAAAAGCAGCCTGAAAATAATAGCTATGATAAAAACGAACAACCTCATAACTATCAAAGAATTGTCCAAAAAAACCAAGCTAAGCACATCTGGTATCAAAAAAATTATAAAAGTTTTAAAAGACGAAAACAGACTAAAAAGAGAAGGAAGTGCTAGAAAAGGTTATTGGGAAGTGGTAGAAACAACTTGACAAGATTATAAAAATTTACTTAAGGACACATCTAAAATCCTGCCGATTTTATAAGCTATCATCTATCTGTTTGCTAGAATAATAAAGTGCCACCAAAAGCAAAGCTATAGTGAATATATACAAAAATGTATAACTAGTGAAGTTCAATACGACTCCACCTGCTATAGAAAAAAACATCCCAAGCGACATGATATTTGTCTTAAGAGCCGTATATATGGGTCGTTTCTCTTCAGGAGCTATGAGCAGTATCATATTGCCAGAGCTGATACGATTGCCGTCCATGCTAGCACCTATGATGAAAAATATTACAAAATACCACCACAACGACATAGCAAACAGGCTTAAAACTATGGCAAATACAGACATAGATATAGTGATATTTGATATAAGTTTGTTTTGACCTTTGCTACTTAGCTTCGCCCAAACTATGTTGCTAAGCATAGCACCAGTCATCTGTGCTGTGATAAGTAGTCCAATAGTAGCACCATCTAGTTCAAAACGGCTACTGGCATCTATGATGACAAACGGCAAAGCAAAAAGATATGAAAATGCCAGTGTATAAGTAGCTATATGTATCTTGAGTTGATCGTCATCTGCTAGCATCTTGGCACTGTTTTTCAAAAACAGCCGAAAACTCCGCTCTTTTGTCCGTAAGTTTGTCTTGATAGGTTCATCTACCGTGGCTATGGCTATATATCCACATGCCATGACAAATGACGATGCCACAAAAAGCACCCCAAAACTAAAAGGAGCTTCATAAGTTTGTAGTATATATCCAGCTACTAGTCCGCTACCAAGCGCTCCTAATCCTGAAAAAAATTGTCTTACAGACATAGTCTTGCCACGAAACTTGTGGCTAAATAGTTTTGCCAGTATCTCACGAAAATATATCGCACCAAATCCAGCAGAAAATGAAAATATAAAAAGCCCTATGCCTATAAACCACAAAGTCAAGTTGTGGTCTGTATCGCCTATATAAAGTATAGCCACACCTATAAAAAACCACGACAAAAATCTCACCAGTAAAACTCGGCGAAAATATCGCAACATCTTTGGGTATGTTTGTGCATGAAACGCAGCATACATCTGGATGATGATAGCCCCACCTCGCAAAAGCGATGAAAACAGCCCTATAAGTATAGGACCACCACCAAAAAAATTGACGATAAGCGGTAGTATAGTATGTGGCTCTGCTATAGTCGTGCCAATAGAGAGAAAAAACCCGTGAGCTATATTTTTGTAGTGGTCGCTTTTTTTGTCAGCAGGAGTTAGCAAAACATATCCAATACTTCCAAAACTTTGTCGTTTTGCTCTTTTGTGCCTATGGTTATACGGATAGCATTTAGTCCATAGCTAGTCATATCTCGGACTATTATACCTTTTTTTAGGAGTTTTTCGCATAACTCTTTTGAGCTGTTGTCCATATATATAAATATAAAATTGGTATAACTAGTGATATATCGTAGTCCCTTTTTGCTGGCAAACTGCTCATATCTAGTCATCTGTGAGAAGTTTTTTGCTACTGTTTCGCTGACAAACTGTTGGTCTGCTATAGCTTCTATAGCACCTTTGAGCGACAAGGTTGTGATATTAAATGGTGGGCGAAGTTTATGCAAAGTCGCTATCGTGTCACTGTTTGATATACCATAGCCTACTCTCAAACCGCCTAGTCCGTAGGCTTTTGAAAATGTGCCTAGATAAATAGTGTTTGAATATCTTGTCGTGATATGCTTTGGGTCTATCGCTTTTGCTGGGTCTTTGTATCTTGCATACTCTTGATATGCTCCATCTATGACTACGAGTGTGTTTTTATCCACACTATCCAAAAATGCATACAGATCATCTGCATCTAGACACTCACCTAGAGGATTGTTTGGCAGACACAAAAACAGCAGATCTATCTTTTGTCTCTTTATAATATCGGCAAACTCTTTGAGATTGTGTTGATGGCTAGGAGTTTTGAGGATGACGGCACCTGCAAGTCGGCCATATATCTCATACATGGCAAATGTAGTTTTCGCCATAAGTATGTGGCTGTTTTTATCGCAAATACTATTTACTACAAACTCTATGATCTGGTCGCTTCCAGCCCCTATGATAATATGCTCGTTTTGCATATCAAAGTGTGAGGCTATGGCACTTTTTAGCTCATAGGCACTATCATCTGGATAGATAGAGACTTTGTCTATGGTGTCGGTCAAGCTTTTTAGCACCGCAGGGCTTGTGCCGTATGGATTTTCATTTGATGCTAGTTTGATGATATTGTCCGGCTTTATGCCGTATTGTCGCACTAGTAGCTCTACAGGTTTGCCTGCTTCATATGTCTGGATATCATCTAAGGTCGGTTTAAATCGCATTATTCATTCATAGAGCGAAAAAACTCTTCGTTTGTTTCTGTCTTTCTCATCTTTTGATACAAAAACTTCAGAGACTCTACTTCGTCCATCTTAGCCACTGCATTTCTCATTATCCATATCTTTTGTAGCTTTTCAGGAGCTAGTAGTAGCTCCTCTTTTCTTGTGCCACTTTTGGTGATATTGACTGCTGGATATACTCGTAAGTTTGATGCTGCTCTGCTTAGGACTACTTCGCTGTTTCCTGTGCCTTTGAACTCTTCAAATATCACTTCGTCCATCTTTGAGCCAGTTTCTACCAATGCTGTGGCTATGATAGTCAAGCTTCCGCCGTGTTCTATGTTTCGTGCCGCTCCAAAAAACCGCTTGGGCTTGTGTAGGGCATTTGCATCGACACCACCGCTTAGCACTTTGCCAGAGGATGGCGTGACAGTGTTGTAAGCCCGTGCAAGTCTAGTGATAGAGTCTAGCAGTATGACGACATCTTTTCCCATCTCTACTTTTCGTTTGGCTTTTTCTAGCACCATATTTGCTACCCTTGTATGGTTTTGAGCAGGTAGGTCAAATGTAGAACTAAACACTTCGCCTTTGATAGATCGTTGCATATCAGTTACCTCTTCTGGTCGCTCGTCTATGAGTAGGACGATAAGCTCCACATCTTCGTGATTTGCCGTGATACCGTGTGCTAGCTCTTTCATCAGCTCCGTCTTGCCTGTCTTTGGCGATGCTACTATGAGACCTCTTTGACCTTTGCCCATGGGAGCAAATATATCCAAAACTCGTCCAGTCAGGCGGTCTTGTCTGTATTCAAATTTAAACGGATCGAGAGAATAAAGCGGAGTTAAGTTTTCAAAAAGCGGTCTCTTGTTTGATTGGTTTGGTGGTAGATAATTTATAGCTTCTATCTTTAAAAGGGCATTGAACTTCTCTTTGTCGTTGCTAGGAGCTCGCACTTGTCCACTGACTATATCGCCAGTGCGTAGGGCAAATCGTTTGATCTGTGTGACACTTACATAGGAGTCGTTGGAGCTGTCTTGGAAGTTGCCATCAAGTGCCCGCAAAAATCCAAAGCCTCCTTGGAGTATCTCTAGTATCCCTGTGAAAAGTATGAAGCCACCCTCGCTTGTCTGGGATTTAAGTATCTCAAATATCAAGTCCTGTCGTTTGAGTTCTTGGGGATTTTCTATCTCTTTTTCGTTGCCAATCTTTATAAGCTCATCTATATCAAATGCTCTTAGTTGTTCTATGCTTAGTCCAGATACTGGGGTATGTTTTCGTTTGTTATTGCCTGTTTTGTCTGCCATATTTTTCCTTTGATGGACGATACAAAAATGCATCGTGTTTTAAAAAGTTTGCTATTTTATCAAGTTTAGCTTAATATACCGCTGTGTTTTAGGTTTTTGCCTCTTTTTTCTATCCACATTCGTCTGCCATCTCGCATGTCATATTTCCATATAGGTGCAGATGCTTTGAAATCCTCTACAAAATCCTCTATAAGTTTCAGGGCAACTTTCCGCTGTGGGCTACAAACACCAGCTAAAAAACTGCTCTCGTGAAGTGGCACATCGCCCAAACTATGTGCCATAAGTATCACAGCATCTTGGTTGCCAGCTTTTTCTTGCCACATATCAAACCAGCTTTTAAGTATAGGCTCATATATATCAAAGCTCAAGCCCTCTATATCGCACTCGTCTCGCACCACTCCTACAAATGTGATGATAGCTCCATAGTTTTGTCGTTTGAACTTGTCAAACCAACCGTTTGTGATACTCTTGACATCCAATGCCCCGTCTTGTATTTGTAAATAGTCCATACTAGCCACCACACACAGGGGGCAACAGACACACAATATCGCCACTTTCTAGCGGAGTGTCTATATCGTTTGTTATTTTGTCATTGATAGCTATGCTGGAGTTTTCTAGCCAACCGCTCATCTGCTTGTCCTGTTTTAATATATCCTTAAGCTCTCTTAGACTGCTGATATCCAACATCATAGGCGGTTTGCCGATAGGTCCTAGAAATTCTACTTTTATCATATTTTGCCTTTTTTTGCCTTTTATTTTTCTATCTTTTTTTTCAACGCTTCAAAACTTTTGTCATATAAAAACAGCTTCTAGTAGTGACACAGCTATGAGCTTTTTGACCATCTTTTTTTGTATTATAACAAAATAATCTTTAAGCAGCTTGTGTATCTCAATTTTCCTGAAAAATTAGCCGTGGCGATTGGACGAAGTCCAAAGTTTCTGTGAAAACATTGAACTGACGACAAACTTTAGGTTGTCAGCATTCAAAATTCAAAATTAACCAGCCCAATCACCCCTCAAATGCCACATCTTTTCGCTGTATCACTGTGA
>JAOZMC010000024.1 GCA_029934475.1 Arcobacteraceae bacterium | reverse complement strand
AGCCACTACTGGAGGAGTATTTTTATGCTGATGACGACAAACTAGAAGCAGTTTTGGGTATATTAAACAAAAAGGAACAAAGTGAAACAATATAGCCTAAACACACCACTACTGACAGGCAAAGACAAAGATAAAAAACGACAAGAGATCAAAGAGTATTTTCTCAACACTTATGATATATATGAGAGTTTGTTTACTATGTTTATAGATGATAAACTATTTTATATCCAGCCAGAACCCACACGACATCCTATGATATTTTATTTTGGGCATACTGCTACATTTTTCATAAACAAGCTTATCAATATGAGTATTATAGACAAAAGAATAAATCCACATTTTGAATCAATCTTCGCTGTAGGTGTAGATGAGATGAGATGGGACGATACAAACAGAGCAAACTACAGCTGGCCTGCTGTCCAAGAGGTGCGAGAGTATAGACAAAAGGTTCGGCATCTTGTGTGTGAGCTTATAGACAATATCAACTTTAGCTTGCCTATCACCCCACAAAGTGATATGTGGATAGTCCTCATGGGTATAGAACACGAGAGGATACATATAGAGACTTCATCGGTTTTGCATAGACAGATACCTATAAAATATATCAAGGATATACCAGCTTTTAAGATATGCAAAAGTTCAAATAAACTTATAACAAATAGCTTGATAGATATAAAAAAACAAAAAATATCTATGGGCATAGATGACAGCCATGAGCTGTATAGTTGGGACAACGAATATGGGCATCATAAAGAGATCGTAGATAACTTTAAAGTCGCTAAATATTTGGTCAGCAACAAAGAGTTCTATGAGTTTGTCAAAGATGATGGCTATACTACAAAAAGATATTGGTGCGAAGATGGTCTAAAATATCTTGATAACACCAAAGCAAAGTTTCCTGCTTTTTGGATAGAAGACAAAAATAGTTTTTTGTATAGAGGTTTGACAGCAGTTGTTGATATGCCGTGGAATTTTCCTGTAGATGTCAATGCTCTCGAAGCAAAGGCTTTTTGTGTATATAAAAGCATCAAAGATAAACAAACCTACAGTTTGCCAACCGAAGCACAATACAAAGCGATATGCCAAACAGTAGGACTGCAAAATATACCTACCTTTGACAGCACCAAAGCAAATCAAAACTTGACCAACTTTAGCTCGTGTGATATAGACCGCCATAACTTTGATGACATATATGATGTGGTAGGCAATGTTTGGCAGTGGAGCAGCACTTCTATTTTTGGTTTTGATGGTTTCAAACCTCATGAAGCATATGATGACTTCTCTACTCCTACATTTGATGGCAAACATAGTATCATAAACGGCTCATCATGGGCAAGTAGTGGCAACTTGATATCTACTACTTCACGATATGCTTTCAGGGAGCATTTTTATCAGCATTGTGGATTTAGATATGTTATAAACGACAAAAAAACTACAGCAAAAAAAGAAAACAATATATACGAAAACGATAGTTTAGTTGATCAGTATTGTGAATTTCAATATGGGCAAACATATTTTGGGGTGGAAAATTTTGCTGTAAACTGTGCAAAAATAGCAAAACAATATGCTACAAACACGACCAAAGCACTGGATCTAGGTTGTGCTACTGGCAGAGCTTCGTTTGAGCTAGCAAAGATATTTGACACTGTTGTCGGGGTTGATTTCTCTGTGAGATTTATCAAAGTTGGCTCAAGTTTAAAAAACGATGGCTTCATAAACTTCTACGATACTACAGAAGGGGATCTAAAAACTAAAAAAACCATAACTATAAAACAGTTAGGATATGAAAAACTCAAAGACAAAGTCCAGTTTTGGCAAGGCGATGCTTGTAATTTGAAAGATAGATTCACAAACTATGACTTGATACTTGCTACAAACTTGATAGATAGGCTCTATGCTCCTGAGGATTTTTTGAAAAATATAGACAAAAGGCTAAACAAAAACGGAGTGCTGATCATCACTTCTCCATATACATGGCAGATATCATCTACGAAAAAGAGGCTCTGGCTAGGCGGCTACAAAGACAAAAACAACAAAGATATATACACGATAGACACTATGAAAAATATACTTGAAAGAAAGTTTGTGTTGCTTCATACTCAAGATATGCCATTTGTCATCAAAGAGACAAGCAGAAAATATCAGCATACTATATCGCAAGTTACTGTTTGGAGGAAAAAATAGATGTTCAATTTTGACACTTCTACAGACAGACAAAACTCAAATAGTGAAAAATATACTAAAAAACAAAAGTTATTTGGCACAAACGATATCACTCCTTTGTGGGTGGCTGATATGGATATAGATACTCCGCCATTTGTCGTAGATGCTATGACAGATAGGTTAAAGCATCCAGTGCTAGGATACGAGGGTGTGCCACATAGTATGTATCAAGCACAGATATCGTGGCTACATAGACGCTATGGTGCTAAATTTGATATAGACGATATGCTATATAGCCCCAGTGTCGTGGCAAGTATCGGTACAGCCATAGAGGCTTTTAGTGATATAGGCGACAATATCATAATACAAACTCCTGTGTATCCGCAGTTTTTTAACTCTATCAAAAGATACAAAAGAGAGGTGCTAGACAATCCTCTTGTCCAAAAGCCAGACGGAAGCTGGACTATGGATATACCAAATCTAATATCACAAATAGATAAAAAAACCAAGCTACTAATACTATGCAATCCTCACAATCCAGTAGGCAGATCATGGCACAAAGATGAGCTAGAGCAGTTGCTAGATGTTTGTGTTCAATACAATATCATAGTGTTTAGCGACGAGATACATGGTGATCTGGTCTATGCTCCGCATACACACACTGTATTTGCTGGCATAAACGACAAAGCAAAAGATATAACCATATCGGCTTTTGGAGTGGGCAAGACATTTAATCTAGCAGGCATATCTACTAGCACAGTAGCCATACCAAATCAAAATTTAAAAGATAAATTTATGGAAGTTTATAATAAAATACATTTTGCCCAAGGCAGCATATTGTCCCATGTTGCTTTTGAAATGGCATATAAATATGGCGATATTTGGCTAGATGAGCTCAAAGTTCATCTGTGGCAAAACTATCTCTCTTTGAAAAATTTATGTGAAAAATATCCACAATATATAAAACTCACACCCATAGAAGCGACATATTTAGCTTGGATTGATTGTAGAGGTATAGATAAAAACAGCAAGCAGATTGAGAAGTTTTTTATACTTAAAGCAAAGCTAGGACTAAGTCGTGGTATATTTTTTGGCAAAAGCGGCAGTGGGTTTATGCGACTTAACTTTGCTATCTCAAAAGAGGCTATGACAAAAGTTATAGCGCGACTTGATACTGCTTTGAGCGAACTATCAAGAGTGCATATAAATTTGTAGCTGTAGTGGTATTAATCAAACCTCATAGAGAAGTCAAGCCATACAGCATGATGTATGATAGACCCACTGCTGACAGCATCTATACCTGTGTCTAAGTAGTCAGCTATGGTATCTAAAGTTATGTTGCCACTAGCTTCTAGTAGCATATGTGGATAGTTTTCGTCTCTATAGGATGCTATCTTTGATATAAGTTCACATGTCATATTGTCGCACATGATTATATCTGCTCCAGCTTCCATAGCGACTAAACTCTGCTCGTAGTTTTCGCACTCTACTTCTATCTTGGTGACCCACGATATTCGCCGTCTTGCTTTGGCTATAAACTTTTTGAGATTTGATATGGTTTTCAGATGTGTATCTTTGAGCATGAGGCAGTCATCTAGTCCTAGCCTGTGGTTTATAGCTCCGCCTACTCTACTGGCATATTTTTCAAAGTTTCGCAAGAGTGGTCTGGTTTTTCTGGTATCTAGTAGCACTACATCGGAGTTTTGTAGTAGCTTGGCATATTTTGATGCTTCGGTAGCTATACCAGAGGCATGTTGGAGCATATTTAGAAAAGTTCGCTCGCTACTTAGCAGTGTAGAGGCTTTGCCCTCTAGTGTGGCTATGGTGTCGCCCTTTTTTATTGTATCACCATCTAGTAGCCGAAACTTGCAGTCAAATTTCTCGGCTTTAGCTAACACTCTAGCATATTTGACCCCTGCTAGTATGCCGTCATCTTTGGCTACTACTCTAGCTTTGAACCTGCCTTTGGGAGCTATGTCAAAAAACAGATCGCCCCTGCCGTTGTCTTCTACTATCGCATTTTTGACAAATTTTTTGATATCTACCATATAGCCCTACCTAATTTTTGTGAATTTTATCAAAAAAAACTTAATTTAAATATATTTTGGTATAATATTGTGATGACACGGTATCTAATCATATTTTTATCTGTTTTAAATCTTTTTGCTATAGATGAGTTTGATGACAAACAGGTCTATTTTTTGCAAACTATCCAAGTAGATGGGTGCGACAGCTACGGCTGGTGCAAGCTCAAAGATAAGCAACAATACATCAAAAAGCACTATTATAAACTACACAAAAACGGCTTCGTGTCGCTGAAAACTGGCACAAACACTAGGACATGGACCTATGTAGAGCTTAGCTACTTAGACGACAAACCCGGCTTAGAAGAGTGTGTATATGAAAGTGCTACAGACAACGAGATGACAAACATAGAGCTAGGTTATGTCAAAATACAGCTCATAAAACGATGTCAAAGAGAAGCTACAATACAAAAAGAGAATATCAACACAAACAGACAAGATACAAACAACACACAAAGCGACCAAATTGATAAAAATGAGCAAGATGACAAAGATGATATTAGAAACAATATTTTCATAGATGGTGCCATAGGCGTGGGTATAGTCGATATAGAAAACCGAGCAGACAAAGACAATCTCCAAGAGGATGCACTGGATACAGATGGCATAAACTTAAAAATAGCCATAGGTTATAGATGGAACAAAAGATTTTTTAGTGATATTGGTATAGATAGGCTAGATCTAGGTCTAGCTGATATAGAAAATATCTATCTTTCTATCAACTATAGATTTATAGATATAAACTTTCAGCCATATTTGGGTATAATGCTAGGCGGAAGTCGGTTGAGATGGCAAAGCAGTCCGCTACTAAACTATACAGGCAAGCAGATAGATAGCTCTAAGCAGACCTTGTATGGTATAAGAGTCGGAGCAGAACAAAACATACAAAAAGATATAAATATGTTTGTCTCTTATAGATTTTTTGAGATCAACCATAGGACTACGATAGAAGATGAGACGATAAAACACAAACATATAAACAGCTTGTTGATAGGAGTGAGATATGATTTTTAGATATAATATTATTTTTTTGTGCTGTGTGGGGCTGTCGTTAATCTCCTGTAGCGAGGATTCTCAATATGACCAGCCAAACACACAAGTGCCGACAATAAGTTCGCCAGATATATCAAGCTCATCAAATATTATAAACGGTGAGTTCAACACCACCATAGCGACATGGACACCGACAAACAGTTCAGCCAACCCAGTAGATAGCTGGAGTATAGTCCCTGCTGTGTTTTGTGGGTTAGATATCAACCAAACCACAGGAACTATAAGTGGCACTCCTACATGTGCAGGAGAGACATTTTTTGAGATAAAAGCTACAAACGATGGTGGCACATCGACCAAAACAGTAGTAGTAAATATAGACAAAACTACACAGACGATAGATGCCGACACTGACAAAATAGAAAGTATAGGCAACGCCACATATATGCAAAAAATACTCACAGACGGAGCAGGCACAGGAGCTATCACATACCATATAAGTGATGATGATATAGCCACTATAGACGAAAATTCTGCCTTGGTCACTTTTGTCAAGATAGGAGTAGTCACTATCACAGCTACCAAGCAAGCCGACAACAACTATAAGGAGGCAAACGATAGCTATGTGCTGACTATCATAGACGATCTGAAACCTACTTTGAGTATAGTGCATATAGAGTCAAACAACAGCATAAATCCTAGCATATTTGCCAAACAAAACGATACAGTAGTAGTCAAATTCACAGCTTCCGAGCCACTAGATATGGCTACTATATCTGCTACTATATCAGGACGAGTAGCAACTATAAGTGATATGGGTGATAGTGATGACAAAACTTTTGATGCCTCTATCACTATGGCTGGTGGTGATAGTGAGGGCAACATAGCATTTGCTATATCTAGCTACCAAGATTTGCAGGGCAATATAGGCGACACGGTCAATGCCACAACAGATAGTAGTGCGATAATTTATGACCGAACTATACCTACAACCAATATACCAGAAAATATAACAGTAGATGAAAACGAACTGCTTATATATACACTGCTAACAACCGATACAAATATAGCAGACTCTCCATATGTAGTAGATGATTTGATACTAGACAATAGGCAGATCAAATTTGACCAAAGCACAGATGAGCTTAGATTTAAAGTGGTGGCAGATTTTGAGTCTCCAAAAGATCACAACAAAGACAACATATATAACATAAGCTTCGCTATAGTAGATAAAGCTGGCAACAAAATAGACAAAACTATCAAAATAACAGTAGAAAATATATTAGAACCACTCATAACTAGATGGACCGTGAGTGCTGGAGAAACCATATCTATACCTTTGAACAAAACTTCGCAGATAGATTTTGAGATAGATTGGGGAGATGGCACTACAGAAAATATCACTGCCGACAATCACCCACACACATATGTAAATGCAGGCACATACAGCATATCTATCACCGGAGATAAGTTTTATGGCTTCAAATTTAACAATGGCAGTCAAAAAGAGAATATAGTATCTGTAGAACAGTGGGGTGACCCAAAACTGCGAAGCATGGACAGAGCTTTTTATGGATGCACCAACTTACAAGTAAATGCTACAGACAGTCCAAATCTCAACTTTGCTACTTCTATGAGCAGAGCGTTCAGGGGTGCTACAAGTTTCAACTCTAGCATAGACCACTGGGATGTCTCAAATATCACAAGCTTAAGCGAGCTGTTTAGAGATGCTACTAGTTTCAACCAAAGCTTAAATAGCTGGAATATATTTAAGGCGACAAGCACTGTCGGTATGTTTTATGGAGCTACTAGTTTCAACGGCGACATAAGTAACTGGAGCACCATAAATATCACAAGTATGAGCTCCATGTTTAGAGGGGCTACTAGTTTCAACCAAAATATAAAAAACTGGAACATATTGAAAGTCACAAATAGTTCTAGTATGTTTTATGGTGCTACTAGTTTCAACAGCGACATAGGCGAATGGAACACAGAAAACATCACAAACATGAGCTCTATGTTTAGGGGAGCTACTAGTTTCGATCAAAATTTAGCTAGCTGGGATATATCAAAAGTGACAAATATCACAAATTTTCTAAGAGACACAGCTATAAGCACAGACAACTACAGCGATACTTTGATAGGCTGGAGCGGTTTGACACTACAGCTAGGAGAGAGCTTTCATGGTGGTGGGAGCAAATACAACTCAAGCGGACAGTCAGCTAGAGATGATATTATCAACAACTTTGGCTGGAATATAGCAGATGGCGGACAAGAATAAAAACAAAAAAGGAAAAATAAAGATGAAAATAGAGTTAAACAAAAAGATAGAAAACGATAGCATAGGTATATCTATAGTAGATAGCATACCAGATAGTATCAAAGATATATCAAAGTTGCTGGAGTATAAGATAGAAGATGAGAGTGTCCTGTTTTTGCCAGAGCAAAACAAGATATTTGTAGCATTTGAAAAGATTTCAAGTCAAAATACCAAAGTAGCAATGGCGATAGCCATGAGAAAACTGCTGACGACCAACTATACCAAAGCACATATCATCATAGATGATTTTCACAGCGAAGTAGTCATAGGAGCTATGCTTGGTTTTTATAAGTTCGACAAATACAAGAGCAAAAAAAGTCCAAAAAACCTAACTTTAAATATAGTGTCAAAAAATATAGAAAAAAAAGATATCGTAGATAGCCAACATATAGCAAATAGTATCATGACTGTGCGAGATATAGTCAATACCACTCCAGAGGATTTTTATCCTGCTATCATGGCAAAAAAGGCACAAACTATAGCAAAAGAAAACGATATATCATGTGAAGTGATGGGCGATGAGTATTTTATAGCAAACAATATGGGAGCTATAGCAGCAGTAGGACGAGCTAGTCGCCACGAGTCCGAGCTGATACATCTGTCATACAAGCCACAAAATCCCAAAAAAAAGATAGTCCTAGTAGGCAAAGGTCTCACATATGATAGTGGTGGTTTGAGTTTAAAGCCGTCTGATTTTATGGTAAATATGAAAAGCGACAAAGGCGGAGGAGCTGTAGTGCTAGGGCTTATGGAGGCTATAGCGAAACTACAGCTTCCATATGAGGTGCATGGTATCGTAGGTGCTGTTGAAAATATGGTAGGTGGCGATGCATATAAGCCAGATGATATTTTAACTGCAAAAAACGGCAAAACTATAGAGGTCAAAAACACAGATGCCGAGGGTAGATTGGTGCTAGCTGATTGTCTGTGTTATGCTCAAGACGCTATAGCCGATATAGATTATATGGTTGATTTTGCAACTCTCACTGGAGCATGTGTCGTAGGAGTGGGTAGCTATACCACTGGTATCATGGGACATGACGACAGGTTAAAACATCGTATGGTCAAGAGTGCTATGAACTGTGGCGAAGAGGCTACATCGTTGCCATTTAACAGATACTTGAAAAAACAACTCAAAAGCGAGATAGCAGATATATCAAATATAGCTAGTAGTAGATATGGCGGAGCTTTGACTGCTGGGCTGTTTTTGAGTGAGTTTGTCCGAGACAACTACAAACAAAAGTGGCTACACTGTGATATAGCAGGTCCGTCATTTGTAGAGGAAATATGGGGAGTCAATCCACACGGAGCTAGTGGTGTGGGGGTGCATATGTGTCTAGAGTTTATCAAAAGTTTAGATAGTTGATCTATATATTTGTAACGATATTTCCAAACCTCATAAGCCCATATTTTGACGATAGTATATTGGGTCGCGCTACAAAAGATGGACTTATAGATATAAAATTTTATAACCCACGAGACTACACTACCAACAAACACAATAAAGTGGACAACAAACTGTGTGGCGGTGGAGCTGGTCAGCTTATGACAGTCCAGCCGCTTTTTGATTGTCTTGATGATATAGTCGCTACTTATGATGATTGTGATATACTATTTTTGACCGCATGTGCCAAAAAATTTGTGCAAAACGATGCCAAAAGGTTGTCTAGCAAAAAAACTATAGTTTTCGTCTCTAGCCGATATGAAGGAGTAGACGAACGAGTGATAGAGAGGTATGCATCCGAGGTTTTCAGCATAGGTTCCTATATCCTCACAGGCGGAGAGTTGCCATCGCTTGTGCTAGCTGATAGTATAGCTAGAAATATAAGCGGAGTGCTAGGCAATAACCTGTCGCTTTTTGAAGAGAGCTACAACACTGGCAATATGCTAGAAGCTCCAGCATTTGCTCGGCCGTTGGATTATAGAGGATACAGTGTCATAGATAGCTACACTTCAGGCAATCACAAAGAGATAAAAGATATTAAATATAAGCTTTCACGACAAAAAACTGATTATTTTTCGCCAAAATAGATAAAATATGGTTTAAATTTATTTTTATCTGTTATAATTGTCCTGTTTTAAAACAACAATATCAAAAAAGATATAAAAATGATAAAATAGTGAGAAATTCACAAAAAGGAAAAATATGAAAAATATAGTTAAGATGACCGTGGCAATCTTGGTGCTAGGTTATAGCACGATGCTGTTTGCATCTGGTGGAGGACAAGGAGCTGGCAAAACAGTTAAAGTAAATTGTCAAAAAGAGGTAAGAGAACGGCACAAGCCAGAGCTGGAAAAATGCAAGCAAGAGGCTGGAGAGTTTAAAGCTAAGTTTCAAAGCAAACAAAAAGAGACAAGAAAAGCACAAAAAGAGCAGATAAAACTAGACAAACAAAATTGTCTAAAAGAAGCCAAAGGAAAAGAAGCAAAAATAGAGTGCGGAAACAATGCCCGAGAAGCATTTGGCAAAAACAAACAGCAAAGAATAGACACTAGAAATCAAAATTTTGAAAACTTGAAAAAGATGCAAAAAGAGTGCAAAACAAAAGTTAGAAACAAAATAAAAGCAGAGATCAAAGAGTGTAAAGACAATAAAAAAAGCATGAAAAACAAAAACAACAAATGAAAAATAGTATAAAACTACTCATCATCTTGTCTGTGCTTGGTTTGACAGCGACAAGTAGCATGGCAAACAGCAAAAAACAGATAAAAGCTCAACAAAAAGAGTGCATACAAAAAGCAAAAGCTACAAAAAAACAGAAGCAAACACAATGCAAAAAAGAGCCAAAAGCAAATAGAAAATCATGCAAAACAGATCTAACAAATGAATTTAAGGCAAGCACAAAGCAGTGTAAAGATACTGCCAAGAAACAAAAAGCAGAGCTAAAACAAAAATCAAAAAAAACACCGTTTTTGAAAGGCAAAAAAGTGATAGACCACAAATCAAAAACCAAAAACAAGAAGCCTGTAACCAAAGCGACAAAATACAAAAAAGAATCAACTCTAGCAAAAAAGGCTTTCCTAGCAGAGATAAACAAATACCGAACAGCAGACAATAGTTGCGGAGGCAAAAGTATGCCAAAGAAATCTGCCTTTGTGTGGGATGACAAGCTGTTTGACGCAGCGATACGACACTCAAAAGATATGGCAAAAACTGGCAAACTTTCACATACAGGCTCAGATGGTTCAAGTGCCTTTGATAGGATAAGCGACACTGGATTTTTCACTCTTGGTATGAGAGCTGAAAATGTAGCAGCAGGCAACTCAAACATAGCAAGTGTTATGAAAAGCTGGATGAAAAGCACAGGACATTGCAACAATATCAAAACAGGTATGGTGAGAAAAGTTGCCGTCTCTATGGTAGAAAATCCAAACAGTTCATACAAGTATTATTGGACTATGACTTTAGCAAAATAGCAAAACAAATATATACACAGCTTAAAAAAATTGACACTGAGTCATTTTTTCTAAGTTGTGAAAAAAAGGAAAAATATGAAAAAGATTTATATGATGATGATATCATTTCTAGTAGTAGGATTGATATTTACAGGTTGTGGCGACAAGCCAACTAGTCAGACCAAACAAAGTGCGGCTCCTGCGAAACAGGAAGCTAAACAAGCAGTGAAAAAAGAGACCAAAAAGGTAGTATGGAAACTAGCTATGACATGGCCTTCTACTTTGACACCTCTAGCATCGCCTACACACAATCTAGCAAAGATGGTCAGCGACATGACAGATGGCAACTTTGTCATAGAACTTCACGGCAAAGAGAAGCACAAGGCAGCTTTGGGTATATTGGATTTTGTCAAAAACAAACAATACGAGATGGGACATAGTGGTTCGTATTATTGGAAAGGTAAAGATATCAACACGATATGGTTTACTACTGTTCCATTTGGTATGACTATGAAAGAACAATACAGTTGGTTTTATTATGGTGATGGTATGAAATATATGAACAAAGTTTATGACAGATTTGGTATCCTAAACTTCCCAGGAGGCAATACAGGTGTGCAGATGGGTGGTTGGTTCAAAAAAGAGATAAAAACTGCTGATGACCTAAAAGGTATCAAGATGAGAATCCCAGGACTTGCCGGTGAAGTTATGGCGAAACTTGGAGTTAGTGTTACTAACATACCAGCAGGTGAATTGTATACATCGCTCGACCGTGGCACTATAGATGCTCTAGAGTGGGTAGGACCGGGTATGGATATAAAGATGGGCTTCCACAAAGTAGCACCATACTACTATACAGGTTGGCATGAGCCAGCTAGCGAGATGCAGTTTATGGTAAACAAAAAGGCATTTGAAAAGTTGCCAAAAAACTATCAAAATATACTTGTAACTGCTATGAAAGCCAGTGCTAGTGATATGTATTATGAAAACTTCCATGCGTCTAGCGAAGCATGGGCGAAAATGAAGACAGATTTCCCAGATATCAAAGTCAAGTCATTTCCACAGCCAGTTATGCAAAAGATGAAAGATGCTACAACTGAAGTGTTTGATAAATATGCTAGTGAAAACAAACTATTCAAGGAGATTTATGACAATCAACAAGCATATATCAAAAAGGCTAGAGCATGGTCAAAGATGGGTGAGTATGGTTATATCCAGACGACAGATAGTTTAAAATAGTTAAAACTTGAAAAAAATACACGATACCATAGGCAGTTTCACAGCGATGTTGCTACTGCTTTTGATAATTAATCTGTTTTTTGATGTGGTATTGAGATATTTTTTCAATACCACATTTATATGGCTTCAAGAGTTTGAGTGGCATCTTTTTGCTGTGATGTTTTTGTTTGGTATAGCATATGCTATCAACGAGGAGTCTCATGTGAGGGTTGATTTTGTATACGATACACACAAGCCAAAGACAAAAGCATATATCAATATAGTAGGTACTGTGCTTTTTTTGATACCATTTGCATTGTTTGTAGTATTTGATTCTTTTGATTTTGTGTATGATGCATATGATTATGGTGAGATCAGTGAAGACCCTGGAGGGCTTACTCACAGGTGGATTATCAAATTTATGATACCGCTGTCGTTTGCTTTTATATTTGCAATGTCATTGCTATATATAAAAACAAACATAACTAAACTAAAAGAGACAAAATGATAGGTATATATATGTTTGGCTTTGCTTTGTTTGCTCTTAGTTTGGGTTATCCTGTTGCTTGGACTTTTGGGGCAGTTGCTTTGCTGTTTGGTGGTATATCTGCCTTTATGGAGATAACTGCCAGTGGTGGTTTTGATATGGTGCTGTTTTTAGAAGAGTTTAACCTGCTTTTTTCGCAGATGCCGTTTCGTATATATAGTATCATGACAAACAAAATTTTGATGGCGGTTCCTCTGTTTATCTTTATGGGTATTGTGCTACAAAAGTCAAACTTAGCTCAAAGATTGCTAGAAGCCATGGGCACTATGTTTGGCGAGATACGAGGCGGTGTCGCTGTATCTACTGTCATAGTTGGAGCCATGCTAGCATCTAGCACTGGTGTAGTTGGGGCATCGGTCGTGGCTATGGGTGTGATATCGCTACCTGTCATGCTCAAATACCACTACGACAAACCGCTTGCATGTGGCACTATATGTGCTAGTGGAACTTTGGGACAGATAATACCGCCATCTATTATACTTATCATACTTGCCGATGTATTTGGTGTAGCAGTGGGCGACCTGTTCAAAGCTGCGGTGATACCATCTGTGGTGCTTGTAGGTATATATATCTTGTATATATTGATAATATCTCACATATACAATGATATGGCACCAGCATTGCCACAAGACAGTAGTCTAAGCAAAAAAAAGCAGATAATAGTAGCACTTAAAGCTATAATACCGCCGTTTTTCTTGATATTTGTGGTGCTAGGTTCTATATTTGCCGGTATCGCCACCCCTACAGAGTCTGCCTCTGTGGGAGCTGTAGGTTCGCTGATATTAGCATATATCTATAGAGAGCTTAGCTATGATTTGGTCATAGCAAGTTCAAAAGAGACAGTCAAGATAACTTCCATGGTATTTGCTATACTTATAGGAGCTACTGCTTTTTCTCTAGTGTTTGTCTATACGGGGGCTGACACTATAGTAGAAGAGCTGATGACTGGTTTGCCTGGTGAAAAGTGGGGATTTATAATCCTTAGTATGCTTATCATCTTTGTGCTAGGGTTTTTTATAGATTTTATAGAGATATCATATATAGTAGTGCCAATACTTTTGCCTATAAGCGAGACTATAGGCATAGATCCTATATGGTTTGCTATACTTATAGCTATGAACTTACAAAGTTCGTTTCTCACTCCGCCGTTTGGATTTTCGCTGTTTTATCTCAAAGGTGTAGCACAAAATATCAAGACGACAGATATATACAAAGGTGTCATGCCTTTTATCATATTGCAAGTGCTAGTGCTAGCTACACTCGTAGTGTTTCCAGCACTTTATGGGTTTTAGCTTTTAAATATAGCTTCCAGCTCTGAAGTATCTTTTGATAGTGATTTCTCTTCGTCTCTTCTGTTTTCACTGCTGCTTTTGGTGGTGGATTCTATAGTCTCTATATCTATATCACATCTAGTAAGCATACCTGCTAGTCGTATATTGACACCTGCTTTGCCTATGGCTTTGCTTTTTTCATCTTGTTGTATCGTGATAGTGGCTTTTCGTAATATCTTTTTGTAGCCGTCTTCTTTTATAATCTCCTCTTCGGTTATAGACACGGCTTCTACTTTCGCTGGAGAGATAGCACGAGCTACAAATTTTTCCAACACTGAAGTGTATTCTATACAGTCTATGCCCTCGCCGTTGAGCTCTTCGCTGACTGCATTTATCCTCACACCTTTGACTCCGACTATAGAACCTATAGGGTCTGTGTTTGGGTCTAGTGACACTACGGCTATTTTAGCTCTAACTCCTGGTATCCTGGCTATCTCTTCTAGATGTAGTTTTTTGTCTTTGAGTTCTGGCACTTCTAGCACTAGCAAAGCTTCTAGATACTTGGGACTTGTGCGAGATAGATCTACTATGAGACCAAAAATTTTGTCTATTCGCACGGATTTGACTATAGCTTGTATGGTGTCCCCTACTTTAAACTTCTCGCCTTTTATTCTGTTTTTTCTACTTAACATACCACGAACTTCTGCTATATCTACAAAGGTGTTTTCCTCTTTGTCTATATTTGTAACTATTGCATTGACTAGTGTGCCTACTTTTGCTCTGTATTTTTCAAATATATTGTCGCTTATGTAGTTTTGTAGTCTATATTCTAACTCTTTGTATAGATAGCTAGAGGCATTTCGTCCCATATGTTCAAACTCCATATCGTATTGGACAAAATCACCTATCTCTAGTCCTTTGTCTAGTTTCACTGCTTCTTCTATAGTGATAAAGTTTTCAGCATTTATGGGATTTTCATCCTCATCTAGCACTTCACCGCTTAGTCGTTCGTCATCTGCTAGGACAACCTCTATTTTTTGATATAAGTTTAGCTTGTCATTTTCTTTGTCTATATCTGAGCCGTATTCCAAAGTCCAGTCGCCTAGCTTTTTGGCTACTCTTATCATAGATTCTTTGAGTGCCTCTTCTACTTGTGCTGTCTGCAAACCTTTTTCGCTCGCTATTTGATCTAGTATTTGTGTTATGTTATTCATTTTTGTCCTTTAAATTTTTTATAATATTTTCTATCGTCCAGTTTGGAGTGGAAGCTCCTGCTGTGATACCGCATATCTTTTTGCCCTCAAACCAACTATCAAGAAGCTCTGTCTCATCTTCTATGAGATAGCTATCTGGACAATTTTTTACTGCTATATCGTATAGCTGTTTGGTATTTGATGAGTTTTTGCCACCGATTACAAGCAACACATCAGTTTGCCGTGATAGCTGGTCTGTAGCATGTTGATTTTGCAATGTCGCATCGCAGATAGTGTTATATACGACCACTTCTTTGTATCTCAATATAAGCTTATTTACTATGGCTAGATAATACTGTTTGTTTCTGGTCGTCTGTGCTACTATGGCTATCTTTTGATTTTTGAACTTTATGTCGTTCAGCTTATCTGTATCCAAAACTACATATATATCGTCTATATCTGTAGCCCAACTTTTAGCTCCTTTGACTTCTGGGTGATTTTCATCGCCAAATATCACTATAGAATATATATCTTGATCTATATTTTTGACTATGTTTTGCAAAGTAGTCACATAGGGACATGTGGCATTGATGATATTTGCCTTTTTTTTCTTGAGTTGTGCCATGCTCTCTTTTGGTATGCCGTGTGTTCGTATGATGATAGTGTCGTCTGGCTGAACCTCATCTAAGCTTTGATACAATCCTATATCATAATCTCTCTTTAACCTGTCTATCTCTTTTTGGTTGTGTATGAGTGGTCCTAAGGTTGTGCTGTTTTTGTATTTTTGAGCTATATCTATAGCTCTTTTGACACCGAAGCAAAATCCATAATGCGAAGCTAGTTTTATCTGCAAGATAGCTCTCTCAATATCTCTTGAAAATTTGGAAATGATGTCTCTATACAGTCAGTATCTTCTATCTCCATACCACACAAAAGCCCAGCTATAGCGAAGCTCATAGCCACTCTGTGGTCGCCGTGAGAGTTAATAGTCGCTTTTTGAAACATACCGCCACCATCTATGCTATATCCATCCTCTAGCTCGTGGCACTTGATACCACATAGCTTTAGATTGTCTATGACACAGCTTATCCTGTCGCTCTCTTTTACTCTGAGTTCTTTTGCATTTTTGACTATACTTTTGCCCTTTGCTATACTCATGGCTATACTCAGTGCTGGTAGCTCATCTATAAGCCACGGTATATTTTGACCTATAGTTATACCGTGTAGCTGTCTGTATCGCACTACAATATCGCCTATGGGTTCATATATATCCTCTTTTAAGTCATATGTGATATCTGCCCCCATCTGCTCTAAGCATCTGTATGCTTCTATCCTCGTAGGGTTTAAAGATACATTTTTTAGCACCACTTTGCTATTTGGTGTGATAGCAGTAGCGACAGCGAAGAAAAATGCCGAAGATGGATCGCTAGGCACAGTTAGATTGAGCGGTCTGTATGGTTTGTTTGTAGGTTTGATATATATCTTGTCCTCTATGTTTGTGATATCTGCCCCCATACCTACTAGCATCCGCTCTGTGTGGTCTCTGGTTAGGTTATTTTCTGTATATGTGGAGTTTTGCCCGCCTTTTATACATGCCAGTATCATAGCAGATTTGACTTGGGCGGAGTCTATGTCGCTATGAAAATCAAAACTTTTTAGGTTATTGTTGCCTATGATAGCAAGTGGAGCGAAGCCTCTATGGTCTGTGATATTTGCTCCTATACTACAAAGCGGTTTGACAACTCTAGCCATAGGTCGCTTTAGTAGATATTTATCTCCAGTGAGAACAAATTCTCCCCCACAACCGCTCAAAAAACCAGCCCAAAGTCGCATAGCAGTGCCGGCATTGCCACACTCTAGCGGATCTGTTGGTATGGCTATAGTGCTTGGTGGGATTATGGTGGTTTTGTTGTTTTTTGTCTCTATTTTGGCTCCTAGTCGTTTAGCTATATTTAAGCTATCTTTTGTGTCCTGGGCTTGTAAATAGTCATATATGACAGATGGTTTGTCGCTAAACAAACTCAATATAGCACACCTATGAGATATCGATTTATCACTCGCTATGTTTGATATGAACCTATCAAATGGAGCTTTTAACTTGACTACTTTTAGACTATTCATCTAAGCTTCAGTCCTAGTTTTTGGTCTAGCTGTAGGACTATATCGTCCATAATCTTCGTGATATTTTCTTCACTCATAGTGCCATCGTGGCTTTGGAGCAAGAACCGTATAGTCAGACTTTCTTGCTTTTTGAGTTTTTTGTCTGTGTATATATCTACTAGGTCAAACTTCTGCATCTGCTCGATTTTCAAGCTTTTTATGCAGTTTGCTATGTCTATATATGGCATATCCTTTGGAGCGACTATACTGATATCTCTATGCACTGCTTGGTATTTTGAGTATGGTTTGACTGTGATATTTTTTGGCTTTAACTTGTCTATATCTATTGTGCATATATATGTCTGGTCTATATCAAAATCATCCGCCACATCTGTGTGGAGTTGTGCTATATATCCTATGGTTTGACTGTTTTGGACTATATCGGCACACACATATGGATTTACTAGACTATTTTTGGTGCTACTAGATGCTACAAGTTCAAACTCGCCTACGATATCTACTATCTTTCGGACAAATACAGGAAAGTCTACTTTGTCTGGCTTGCTTTGGTTTTGGATATTTGCTGACTCTTTGTAGCCACAAATTATAAACGATAGTTCGTTTCGCTGGTCTCTGTTTTTGTCATAAACTTCGCCTAACTCAAACAACATCACCTGTGCTAGACCTTGATTTTGGTTTAGTTTCGCTGACTCTAGCAAATTTAAAAGCAATGTAGTCCTCAGCGTATCTAGCTCGCTGTTTATAGGGTTTGACAAATCCTTTTTGGTATCTATGACATCAAATCCATATTTAGCAGACTGCTGTCTGTTGGCAAACAAAAAGCTGACCTGTTCAAAAAAGCCACTAGCTACTGCTTTTTGTTTTATGGCATTTAGAGAGTTTTGTCTGTTTGTCTTGTCGTTTTGTCTGTTTTGCTCTGTTATACTCAAAGGCTTTGCCGTGATATTGTCTATACCTATCATACGAACTATCTCTTCTGTGATATCGGCTATATTTTTGATATCGGTTCTAAAATACGGCACGACCATCTCAAATATTGTTTTGTCTATAGGCTTCAAGCTAAAATGTAGATTTTCAAGTATTTTAACTATGGTTTGCTGCTCTATATTTTGACCTATGATACTGTTTATATCGTTTATGTCTATGTTAACCGTAGTTGTTGGTTTGTTGCTAATCGATTTTTTGTATCCGCTATGTATAGATGCTCCACATAGGTTTAAAATATATTGAAAATATTTTGTGCCTAGATTTAAGTCTGGCTCACTACCTCGTGAACTTTTATAATATATATCCTCTGTCTTTATCTTTTTGTCAAATACCATCTTGTTTATAGTGTCTGGATTGATATACAAAGCTACTATAGCTAAGTTTGATATGGTTGTCTCTTTTGGTATGTTTATCTCGTTTGAGTCTATACCTATGGTTGTAATCTTTTCGCTACTATATATACTATCAAACCCTCTATCGTCTGGCTTTATATCTATGACAGAAAGCCCTAGGTCATTTTTCTTTAGCTTGTGTGCTATGATATCAAACAACACTCCTACACTATGTGTAGCATACGATAATATATTTTTCAACCTATTGTCACTATAACACCCAGCGATCGCTGTGCGAATATCATATAAAGTTTTTGTCTCAAATGTAGATATATCAACACCACTTAGCAAGACATTTGAAAGCATCTTTTTGTGAACGGTAAGCGACAAAACTTGACCTACTGCTTTTTTTGAGTATGTTATATTGAAGTCTGGTTTTTTTAGCTTGATATCAAAACATACTGCTAAATCTCTAGCGACCCCATATATACTCATACAGTCGCCTCTGTTTGCTGTCAGTTCTATATCTATGACAGTATCGTTTAGTAGCTTGTATTCGTTTAGCTCTTTGCCGACTATCAACTCTCCTATAGAGTCGTCCAGTGCCATGATACCATCGTTTGTCTTTGGTAGTCCTATCTCACTACTGCTACATATCATACCCACAGAACTTTCGCCTCTCAAGGTTGTCTTCTTTATAGTGAAGTCATCGCCCAACACAGTGCCGACTGTAGCCACTGGCACATACATATCTGTAGCTATATTTTTTGCACCACAGACTATCTGTAAAGTTTTCTCGCCTATATCTACTTGACAAACCGACAACTTGTCAGCTTGTGTATGTTTCTCACACTTCTTGACATATCCTATGACTACACCATCTGGTATAATAATATTCTCTATGCTATCTACTTCTAGACCTATAGTGTTTAGTCCTTCACACAATTTTTCGTCATTTATACCACTTATATCTACAAACTCTTGTAGCCAATATCTTGATACTATCATCTAAACTGCCTTAATAATCGCACATCTGTTTGAAACAAACTTCGCAAATCTGGTATTTGATGCAAAAGCATAGCAAATCTCTCTACGCCCAACCCAAAGGCAAAACCGCTACAATTTTCTAGTCCCACCTCTTTGAACACATTTTGATCTACCACGCCACAGCCTAGCACTTCTAGCCAACCTGTTTGAGAGCAAACTTGACACCCTTTTTGCTGGCAAAACAGACACGATATATCAACTTCTGCCGATGGCTCAGTAAAAGGAAAAAACGATGGTCTAAATCTCACTTTGACATCACCAAACATTGCTTTGACAAACTCTTGCATAGTATGTTTAAGGTTAGCAAACGATATATCCTGTCCGTGCTGGACTACTAGACCCTCTACTTGGTTAAACATGGGTGTATGAGTGATATCAAAATCTCTGCGGAATACTTTTCCAGGAGCTATCATCCGTATAGGTGGCTTCTGCGATAGCATAGTTCGTATTTGCACTGGCGATGTATGTGTGCGAAGCAGTTTGCCATCGTTAAAATAAAATGTATCTTGCATATCTCTAGCTGGATGATAGACAGGCAAGTTTAGTGCTGCAAAGTTGTGAAAGTCATCTTCTACTAGCGGTCCGTCTATTACTTCATAGTTAAGAGCAGTAAAATAGTCTATGATACGGTTCATAGTTTTGGTGATAGGGTGCATAGCTCCCTGGGTCGCTGGCTGTGTGTATCTACTCACATCTATAGCAGAGGCTTTGAGCTTTTTCTTGGTTTGTATGGCTAGTAGTTGTGATTTTTTGTTTTCTAATGCTTTGGTCACAGATGATTTGTGTTCGTTTAGTTTCATCGCAAACTGTTTTTTCTCTTCGTTTGGCACTGTTTTCATGGTAGCAAACATATTTGTAAGCTCTCCGTTTTTGCCCAATAAGGCTACTCTTATGTCATCGAGCTTTTGCAACGATCTGCACTTTTTTATATCATCTAGCCAACTATTTATCAAAAATTTATCCTTTTAAAGAGACATTATACCAAAGTTTTATAAAAGTTAGCTATAATGAGACTCAAATAACAAAAAAGGCGAAAATATGAGTGTAAAATTTACAGCGACACAAAGACAAAAAGAGGGGAAAAGTTGGTATATAGAGCTGACCGACACTATGGAAAACAACACCGTCAAATGTGAGGATTTAGAGCAGTTTTCACAAAACATAGAACAGATGGGAGCCGAATACGGCAACGATATAGAAGTGGTGTGGAGTTGCGATGACGATGTCTCACAAGAGTTTATGCAAGAGCTACGAGTATCGATGATAACATACCAAGAAAAATACCAAGATGAAATAGACAAAGAGTTTGAAAGCAAAGGCGACACACAGTGAGTATGGACTTCAAAAAACTAGCCACAAAATATGGCACTCCGTGTTTTGTGTATGATTTTGACAATATTATAAAAAAATACAACGATATCAAAAATATATTTAAAGCACGAAAATCGCTAGTGTGCTATGCAGTCAAAGCAAACTCAAACTTAAGTTTGCTAAAACATCTAAACACAGCTGGAGCAGGAGCGGATTGTGTGAGTGTAGGCGAGATAAGACGAGCTATATTGGCAGGTATCAAACCATACAGGATAATATTTTCAGGAGTTGGTAAAAAAGATGATGAGATAGAGTATGCCCTACAGCACGACATACTTTTTATCAACATAGAAAGCTCTCAAGAACTGGCACGAGTAGAGCAAGTAGCCAAAGAGTTAGGCAAAGTAGCTAGAATATCTGTGCGAATAAACCCAGACATAAACCCAAAAACTCACAGCTATATATCGACAGGACTACACGAAAACAAGTTTGGAGTAGATATAGATGAGGCCAAAAGGTTATATATCTATGCCAAAAACAGCCCTCACCTAGAGCCTATAGGGGTGCATATGCATATAGGAAGCCAACTCACACAGCTACAGCCTATCAAAGAAGCGGTCAATATAGTAGCAAATCTAGTGCGAAATCTACAAGCTTTAAAAATTGATATCAAATTTTTCGATGTTGGTGGTGGTTTAGCTATCCGATATACCGATGAGAAACTTATAGATATACATGACTACGGACAGATGATACTAGAGGAACTTCACGGATTAGATGTGACGATAGTAACAGAACCGGGTAGATACATAGTGGGAGATAGTGGATATCTGCTTACCAAAGTTTTATATGAAAAAGCAAACGATAGCAAACGATTTGTGATAGTAGATGGTGCTATGAACGATCTCATAAGACCATCGCTATATCAAGCTACACACCGCATAGAGGTGTATGACAAGGCAGATGAAAAAAGCCTATGCACCGTAGTAGGACCTATATGTGAAAGTGGTGACTTTTTTGCCAAAGATATATCACTACCTAGCACCGCTAGAGATGATATAGTCGTCATACACGATACAGGAGCGTATGGTTACACGATGTCGAGCAACTACAACAGTAGAGGCAAAGCAGTCCAAGTAGCAGTGCAAGATGGAGACGATAGATGTATAGGTGCAGCTGAGACTTTTGATGATATGATAAAGTTAGATCTAGAATATATGGGAGAATAACATGAGAATTTTAAGCGGAATACAACCATCTGGAGCTATGCATATAGGCAACTATTTTGGTATGGTAAGACCCATGATATCGCTACAAGATAGCAGTGATCTTTTTGCTTTTATCGCTTCGTATCATGCTATGACCTCTATAAAAGAGAGGGCAAGCCTAGAGCAGAATATATTTGAAACAGCGGTTAATTTCTTGAGTTTGGGTCTAAACCCAGAACAGGCTACATTTTATCGCCAACACGATGTGCCACAAGTGCTAGAGTTATACTGGATACTCTCCACACTCACACCTATGGCTATGCTAGAACGAGGTCATAGCTACAAAGACAAAGTAGCCAAGGGTATCAAATCCTCTCATGGACTCTTTTCCTATCCAGTGCTGATGGCTGCTGATATATTGTTGTATGATAGCGATATTGTCCCAGTTGGCAAAGACCAGATACAGCATATAGAGATGTGCCGAGATATAGCCACTACATTTAACGACCGATTTGGCGATCTTTTTACTATACCCAAAGCACAAGTCTCACAAGATACACAGACTATAAACGGCACAGATGGAGCAAAGATGTCAAAAAGCTACGACAACACTATAGATATATTTTGTAGCGACAAACAGCTCAAAAAACAGGTCATGAGTATTACCACCGATAGCAAAGGTTTAGAGGAGGCAAAAGATTTTGATAACTGCAATATCTACAAGCTATGTGAGCTATTTATGAGCGATGATGAGCTACAGCAACTTCAACAAAGATATATAAGTGGGGCAGAGGGATATGGGCATTTTAAACTCACACTGCTAGAGACGATACAAGATAACTTTCAAAAGTTCAAGACCAAAAGAGAGTTTTATATAGATAACCCAGACAAAGTAGAGCAGATACTTCAAGCAGGAGCACTCAAAGCTAGAAAGATAGCGGACAAAAAGATACAGAGCATACGACTAGCAGTTGGGTTGGATTAAACAAAAAAAGATAAAATAAACAAAATAAAATATAGGTTGCCCTAAAATGTCAAAAATAAAAAGTCTAAACCTAAGCGGATTTAAAACCATACGAGATATACAAGATTTGCAATTTGATGATATAAATATATTTATAGGAGCCAATGGAAGTGGAAAAAGCAATATTATATCATTTTTTGAGATGATATCATATATGATGACAAAAGGATTTGGCAAATTTGTATCAGACAATGGTTTCGCATCGTCTATGCTTTATCATGGACAAAAAGTTACTCAAGATATCGAGGCAAAAATCAATTTTGAGTCCAAGAAAACTAAAAGTTTTTATCAATTCAAGATACATCACACAATAGATGACAGGTTTTTGTTTGAAAGTGAAGCGATACAGCAAACAGATAAAACAAACGATAAGCCAAAAAAAGAAAGTCTCCAAGATACTGGATACAAAGAAACAAAACTAAGAGACATATATACAACAAACACAACTGCAAAAAATATAAAAGATTTGCTTTCGTCTATCAGAGTATTTCACTTTCATGATACTTCAAGAACTGCATATATGAATAACTCTAGTGCACTTGAAAGCAACTCGTATCTTATGAGCGATGGTGGAAATATAGCGGCATTTTTATACAAACTAAAAAATAAAGAACCAAAATACTACGAAAGAATTGTTGCTTATGTTAAACAAGTAGCACCATTTTTCGATGATTTTATATTGATCCCAGTAGCAGATAGTATTGTGTTAAAATTTAAAGAAGTTAATTCAGATTTACAGCTAGGTAGTTTTAGGTTATCAGATGGCACAGTTAGATTTATATGTCTGGCTACATTGTTGCTACAACCACGACAAAGCTTGCCAAATATACTGATGATAGATGAGCCAGAGCTTGGACTTCACCCAGTTGCTATAGATATACTCTCAGAGATGATAAACATAGCTTCTATAAATTCACAAGTTTTTATCACTACACAGTCGCCGAGATTGATAGACCAATTTGAACCTAAAAATATTATCGTTATAAACAGAAAACAAGATGAC
>JAOZMC010000052.1 GCA_029934475.1 Arcobacteraceae bacterium | reverse complement strand
TTTGGAGTGTCGTATATTGAGATTATACTAAAATATAGCATATTATAGCAAACTACCTTGATAGCTATCAAGCATACCAAAAATCAATATAAATTTTAAAACCAATATACCTGTTTTTAAATATTTTTTTCATAAATTTCTATACCAAAAGCTTAAGTCCAAGTTCTTTTAGAAATTTGTTGTGCATCTTTTTGTGTTTATTTATATTTTTCTCTACATCTTCTAATTTTTTATTTGTTTCTTGTATGTCTATTTGTGGTTCTGGTTTAGCTATACTGATATATCTCGATATATTTAGGTTGTAGTCGTTTTGTTTGATCTCCTCTATCGATACTCGTTTTGAATATCTTGACTGGATTGTTCTGTGTTTGTATGTGTCTACTATTTTTTCTATATCTGTATCTCTTAAACTATTTTGTCTTTTATTTTTTTGAAAATTTTCTTCACCGCTTGCATTGATAAACAACACATCATCGTATTTTTTGCATTTTTTCAACACCAATATACACACAGGTATGCCAGTAGAGAAAAAGAGATTTGGTGCTAAACCTATGACAGTATCTATATAGTCATTGTCCAACAGTTTTGTCCTGATGTTTAGCTCCGAACCACCACGAAACAGGACACCATGTGGCAAAACTATAGCCATAGTTCCTTCTTTTGATAGATAGTGCAGTCCATGCAATACAAATGCAAAATCAGCCGCAGATTTGGGTGCTAAAGCATAGTTTTTAAATCTAAAATCATTTGCCATAGCTTCATTTGAATCCCATCTATAACTAAAAGGTGGATTTGCTACAATTGCATCAAATTTGAGTTTTTTTGATGGGTTTGTCTCTTTGAGTTTGTGCCAGTCATTTGTCAAAGTGTCACCATGATACAGCTCAAACTCTGTATCTTTGACTCCATGAAGTATCATATTCATACGACACAGGTTATATGTAGTGATATTGATCTCTTGTCCATATATTTTGCCTATTTGTCCTTCATTGCTTTGTAGTTTGTTTCGCACATTTAAAAGCAAAGACCCAGAACCACAAGCAAAATCAAACACACTGTCAAGCGAATTTTTTTCTCCAGATGTAGGGTCTTGTCCATCTAGCACAACTATACTAGACAATATAGTAGATATCTTTTGAGGTGTATAAAATTCCCCTGCCTTTTTAGCACCACCTGCGGCAAACTCCCCTATCAAATACTCGTAAGCATCGCCTAATATATCATCATCTGCCCTAAATCTTGATATACCATAAGATATCTTAGATATGATGACACAGAGTTTTTTGTTTCTATCAGTATAGTTTTTGCCAAGCTTTTCAGAGTCCAAGTTTATCTCAGAAAACAATCCTATAAAACTGTTTTGAAACGATTTATTTTCTATGTATTTGAAACTTTCTCGCAGTGTAGTCAAAAGTTCGCTTGAGTGATTTTTTGACAAGCTGATGATATTGCTCCATAAGTATTTTGGCTCTATGATATAGTGTATCCTTCGTTTTATGATTGCCTCCAAAGCTTTTATATCGTTTGGATTTTCTTCGTACCATAGCTTGAGTGGTGTGTCGCTTGTGTCTGATATATCGTCTCCTAGCTCCTTTTTGACTTGTTCTTCATAGGTGCTTGAAAGGTATTTTAAAAATATAAACGACAGCATATAATCCCGAAAATCATCTGGATTCATAGGTCCTCTTAGTTCATTTGCTATACCCCACAACACATTGCCTAACTGTTTTTGTTCTATCTCGCTCATGTATTTATCCTTTTTTTACTATTTTTGTGTTTTGTTTGCACAGATCTTCTGTAAAAGCATTATAATACAGTGTGTCCTTTTCTTTGTCTTTGAAATTCATACACAGTCTTGTCTTGCCTGTGCCATTGTGTGCATATATCAACACAGTATCCTTGCTCTCTAAGTCATGTCGTAGCTTGGTTGTCAAGTCATCTAAAGCATCATAGCTTTGTAGTGTATCGCTCATGCTGTGTCCTCGTGGTTTATCAATAAATTTTGTAGTAAGTATCTTTTGTGGTTTTTCAACTGTTCTACCTTTTGTGTCGTCGCAGATATGAGATCATCTATCGATGTGAGGCATTTGGCTATCTTGTTTTGTTCCTGTTTTTGTGGGATTGGTATCTCAAATTTTTCTATTATTGGTTTTCTAAGCGACAATAGTGTAGATAATACGGCTTTGTCAGCCAATAGTTTGTGTCTTGAAGCCATAGTATAGTATATAAATTTTGGGATGCTATTAAATTTGTTTAGGGCATATGCTCTTTGGTGTAAGTTAAATTTTCCTTCATAAAATTTTGGCTCAAATTTCATGCCCTCGCCAGGTATAATGACAGCTTTACAATCAAAAAGATAATTTTTTGATTTTTTGATTATTACAGAGCGGTCAAACAATGGATATGTTCCATTTTCTAAATGGTCTTGTGAGTTTGCTTTGCCATTTGTAATATCACAAATATCTCCTAATTTTTTCCAACTCCAGTCTGTGCTACCCTCAAACTCCTTAAATCTAATCCTTGGTCTCTTTTGACCCTCTTGTGGTAGTAGGTTTTGTAGCAGATATCTTTTGTGGTTTTCCAACTGTTCTACCTTTTGTGTCGTCGCAGATATGAGCTCATCTATCGATGTGAGGCATTTGGCTATCTTGTTTTGTTCTTTTTTTTGTAGTGGATATTTTATTGATTTGTTTCGCAAGATTTTAAAATGTCTTTTGTAGCCTTCCGTTTTAATTAAATCATTGCTTAGAAATTGATAAAGAAAGATTGTCGTAAGATATTTTTTATTTGGATAAAATATTTTTATTCCATCTGCACCTTGAGCGAATGGCTTATATATTAGCTTTAAAATACAAGTATGATCTCCGAACACAATTAATGGCAAATTTTTGTTATTTGTTGCTTTTTTATTGTTAGTCCAGCCAACATTATAGTTTTTTGACTGATCGACAATTGGATATAATCCGTCTTTTAAATACTCATTAGATGTTATTTTTTGTTGTGGTTTGACTAGAACAATTAACTCTTCCAATATCTTATCGCACCAGTCTCCGCTACCCTCAAACTCCTTAAACCTAAGCTTGGGTACAACAGAGTGCTTATTCATAAGCACTCAAGCCAGATATCTCTTGGTGTTGTGCTAGTTCTTTGAGTGTGGGCGATAGTTGCTTGACTACTTGTAGCTCTTTTTTGCCTCTTTCTTTCCAGCCCAAACCAAGAGGCTCGAAAAGTTCTGTAAATCTCTCTCCGTCAAATATTTTTCTTTGTATAACTTGCCTGACAAAAGCATCCAAGCTTTTGATATCTATACCAAACTCCAAAGCCACATCTGCTATATGCTTTGTGTGTTTGTCTTGTCTAAATCGTTCAAAACCTTGGACTATATCCTCTATACCTTTTTTGGTGCCTATACCTAGTGTGTCTATATATGCTATGATATCATCTTTGTCGTCCATAAACTTAGAATCACTCGCTATCAAACCTATGAGCTGGTCTTTTGTCATCTTTTGATTGTTTGGTTTGTCTTGTGTGTATTGTGATATAAGCTTCATGATATAGTCATAATCCACCATATCCGAAGCAAACAACACAAACTCAAAGTCAAGCTGTTCTATCGTAGGTGAGCTTGGTGGGACTTTGTCTTGTCTGCTTCGTAGCTCTTGGGCTATATCTATATACACCCCCTTGAAAGCTCTTATATCATCTATGCTAAATATATTCTCTATCTTTTTTGCTTGTGTGTCTGTGAGATCTGTGTATTGGTCTAGTTGTGTTTTGAGTTTCTGAACCTCTTTAAAGACATTTACAAATCCAGCTTTTGCTTCGTCGCCTTTTAGGTTAGCTACATCTTGTGGAGTGCTTTGAACTCCTTGCGATGCCATATATTCGTCTAGCTTTGTTTTTGCGGCCGATAGCTTGTCTATCACTTTGATAGCAGGCTCTACAAGCCATATCTCAACTGGATTTTCAAGTTTTTCACCAGAAAACAATGCCACAGCAGAGTCTACTGATTTTTGTTGAGCTCGAAAGTCTAGTATATTGCCATACGGTTTCGTATCGTTCAAGACTCTGTTTGTCCTCGAAAATGCCTGTATAAGTCCGTGGTCTTTCAAGTTTTTGTCTACATATAGAGTATTTAGATACTTGGAGTCAAATCCAGTAAGCAACATATCCACAACTATAGTTATGTCTATCTTGTTTGATATATCCAAGTCGGTATTTGAATACTTGTGGTCTTTGATCCGTTGTTGGATATCTTGATAATAGATATCAAAGCTGTTTATATTGTGGCTTGTGTTGTATTTTTGGTTGTAGTTGTTGATAATATATATGAGTGCTTCTTTTTTCTCGCTTGGGTTTTCTTGGTTATCTATCTTTTCTTGAGACAGGTCATTTTGCAACTGTTTGATATCTTTGTAGTTGTCGTCCTTTTCCATCATACTAACAGGTGGCGAAAACACACAAGCTATATTTAGGTTGTGTTCCATACCTTCAAACAGTTTAAAATACTCTATAGCTTCGTTTATAGACCCAGTGGCAAAAATAGAGTTAAATCTCCTGTTTGATGTAGCTTTTAGGTGTTTTGATATTATGGTTTTTGCTACTGATTTTTTTGTGTGATATAAAGCATTTTTGTCTGGCTTGTCTGCTTTATAATAATCCACATGAAATCTAAGCACATTGCCATCTTCTATGGCATTTGTGATAGTATATGAGTGTAGTTCGGTTTGAAATACCTCTTTTGTAGTTCTATAGCTTCCCATATCGTCCGTGACTTGTATTTGTGATGAATTTTCTGCAAATATCGGCGTACCTGTAAATCCAAACAGTTGTGCCAGTGGAAAAAACTCCTTGATGGCTTTGTGATTTTCGCCAAATTGTGAGCGATGGCATTCGTCAAATATCAGCACTACTCTTTTGTCTTGAAGTGGCTCTAACATCTGTTTGTAGTTTTTTTTGTCATCTAGTGCCAAGCCTAGCTTTTGGATAGTTGTCACTATCACTTTGTCGCTATAGTCATCGCTGAGAAGTCTTTGGACTAGTGTATATGTATTTGTATTTTCTTCTACACAGCCTTTTTGAAACTTGTTGAACTCCTCTCGTGTTTGTCTGTCTAAATCTTTTCTATCTACTACAAAAAGACACTTGTGTATCTGCAAATTGTCTTTTAGCAAAGTTGAAGCCTTGAACGATGTCAAAGTTTTGCCACTACCTGTAGTATGCCATATGTATCCATTGCCACTATTTTGGTCTATACATTCTACTATAGCTTTGACTGCATATATTTGGTATGGTCTCATCATGAGAAGTTGCTTTTCGTTTTCTACTATCACCATATAGCGACTTATTATCTCCGATATAGTACACTTCGACAAAAACTTATCGCAAAAATCATCCAAATGTGTGATTTTGTTGTTTTCTTTGTCTGCATATTCATATATAGGCAAAAATCTCTCATCTGCATCAAAACTAAAATGCTTGTCGTTATTGTTTGCAAAATATTGTGTCTTGCTGCGATTGCTTACCACAAATAACTGCACAAATGCCAACAGGGTATTTGAGTAGCCGTTGCCTTGATCGTTTTTGTAGTCTATGATTTGTTGTATTGCTCGTCGTGGGCTTATCTCCAAAGTCTTGAGCTCTACTTGGATGATAGGAACTCCATTTATAAGTATAATAACATCATATCTATGATAGCTTCTTGTGGTATTTATATGTAGTTGATTTATCACTTCAAAGCTATTTTTACACCATTTTTTTATATCTACTATGGTGTAGTCTAATATTGTATCATCATCTCTATACATAGTGTTTTTTTGTCTTAATATCTTCGCACTTTTAAATACATCTGGAGATATTATTTGTTCTTTAAGTTTTGCAAACTCACGATTTGTTAGTTTAACTTGATTTAAAGTTTCAAATTTTTCTCTAAAATTTTGTTCTAGACTATCGTTGTCTCGTATATCATCACGATATATATATTTGAGTTTTTTGAGTTTATTTATAAAATCAATTTCAATATTGTGTTCTTTTGTGATATCCATTTTTCCTCTTTTTAACATAATACCAAATAAATCTTAAATTACTATCGTTTATATACATTATATTCTTTGTCTTTACTCTATGTTTTGTTGATTGTATCCATATATACTTAAAAGCGCCTCAAAAAACTTCTAAAAACCTATCTTCAAGCACTGCTCTTCCTTGTGGCTTATCTCATCTACTAGCCTGTCGCATAGCTCGTTTGCGTCCTTGATAGGGCGAAATCTGCTTTGTCTTTGCACCGCTGTAAAATCACCCGGAGTCAGCTGTGTCATACTTTTGATGATATGTTGTGTAGCTTTGGTAGGCTTGTCTATACCAAACTGCTTGGCAAACAGACAAAACAATCGCCACGATTGATAGGGTTCAAGATATTTAAACTCCAGTTTCAAGTCAAACCGTCTCATACTTGCTTTGTCGAGATTTGACAAAAGATTGGTTGTAGCTACAAACACTCCGTCGAAGTTTTCCATCTGGACCAACATCTCGTTTGCTTGGCTTATCTCCCATCTTTGCCTAGCAGTGCTTCTGTCGCCCAAAAAGTTATCAACTTCGTCAAATATCAGCACAGATTTTTCGTCTGCCGCTTCTTCAAATGCCCTGGCTATATTTTTCTCACACTCACCTAGCCACTTGCTCTGTAGGTCGCTGGGTTTTTTAAGTATCACTGGCTTTTCTATATACTGAGCTATATATCTGCCATAGGCACTTTTGCCAGTGCCGGGGACTCCATATAGACACACTCTGGCATTGTGGTGAGTTTTGATACCTTTGGTTATGCTATCTATATCTGCTGTGGTATTGATAAGCTTGGTGCTATAAGTTTGAGGCAGATCGCCTATGGTGTGCTCTTTTATCCTTTTGTATCCTTGGGCTTGTAATGTGTTGTTTAAAATATGTTTAAATGTCTTTGCTACAAACTTTGGCTTAATACTATCTACTACTTTGGCTGTAGAGCTTATGAGAGATGGAGCTATCTGTTTGTGTGTGGCAAACTGTGCTATAGTTTCATCGTCTAACTTGCCTTTGGAGTATTTTTTCAACATCTTTATACGATGGGATTTTTGGGGTATTTTGACCTCTATATTTATATCAAATCGTCTTATGATAGCATTGTCTATAGAGCCTATATCGTTGGTAATCCATATAGTCGGTATGTCGTTTGTCTCTAGCATTTTGTTTATCCATGCTTTGCCATCTTGCTTGATGCGTGGAGTAAATAGACCACCTTGATCGCTATCAAACATATCTTCTGCTTCATCATATAATAACACAGAGTTTTTGCTAGACAACAAACTCTGTGCCAACTTGTAGGCATCTATCCTCTCTCGATCACTCATGGCTTCGCCTTGAGTATCGATACAATTGACCTCAAATTAATTTTTCTTAACTACTTTGGCTACAGTTTTGGCTAGCTGTGTCTTACCAGTGCCAGGCAAACCATATAGCAATACATTTGCTCCTTTGGTGCGGTTGTCTGTGGCATGTTGCATATAGTTTACTAGCACATCTATATCTGCCACCATATGACTATAGTCTCGCAATATCAGCTCTGGTTCGCTAGCTTTCCTGACTATAGACTCAATTGTATTCAATATATCGCCATCTAACTCACACATATTTTCTACAAATATTTCATTTGATACTTTTATACTATCGCTAAAATCTATATTTTTATTTGTAGATATAGATATCAACGAAGCTTTGTCTAGTTTGGAGCCACTGCTTAATATCTCTCTGGTTCTTTTATATGGAATGTCCAACAATATACTGATAGCTTGGATTATTTGTCTGGACTTAAACTCAAACCTAGCTAAACTCAATGTTTGGTCTAGTATGGTAACATGTAGCAACAACACCACAAACTTAAGTATGGTTGCCTCTTGTGTTTCCAATCCCAACATTTCGGACATCTTGTCTGTATTTTTGTCTAGGGTTGTTTTTTTGTGGATCGGTTTGTTGCTGGTTAGTTTCTCATACTTGCTTCTCATCGCTTCCATGATGAGCTCTTTTTTGAACCTTTTTTTGCCTACATCTATAAAATGCCCTAGTCCTAAAAAGCTGGCTATCTCGTTTTGGCTAAAGGAACAATCTTTCGTATCTATAAACTTCCTGTGGCAGTCTAGCTTTAGCATGGCTTTGAGCATCCATATCGTGACTATGTTTTTGTATTCATCTCGCACATATATCGATGTGTCAAACTGCTCTGTCGTCTTTGTCGTGTTTTTGTCTGTGTCGTCCATATTTATCCTTTGGACTATTATAACACACCACACAGACAGCACTATGTCTGTGTAAAAATAAATGCTAAAAATTATACAATACTACAAGGAATTCAAAATTTTAAGCAGATGTATTATTACTGCTTGTAGTCTGTAAGGTAAAGGAGCAAAATATAAAAATCGCTGAGAGGCCAAACATTTGAAAATATCTTGATTTTGGTTTAAAATTTGCGGAGGAGGTGTCAAACTGTTTGAACAAGAAACAATATCAGGATATTTTTTCTTGTGAGTTTTTCACAGAAACTTTTTTTGCAAGCAAAAATCGCCACGGCTAGTTTTGTTTCTTTTTTATCGGTACAAAAAAGT
>JAOZMC010000003.1 GCA_029934475.1 Arcobacteraceae bacterium | reverse complement strand
AGCTCAGGGTCTATTTTACGTTTTTTCATCAAATCAAAGATATATTCAATTCTATTTTCATATTTAATTGAGTTATTAGGGTTGTTAATAAATAACCAGAATGAATTATCTTGCAATGTTTTCTCAATAGTATCCCATTCTGAAGCAATTTGAATTTGTTTTAAACTTGCCTGCTTGTCAGAAAAATTATCTTTTTGTAAAAACAAGGCCTTGATTAGCTCTGAGTTTGTTAACGGTATCTTGCCAATATTTAAACGTACAAAAATATCAATCGCTGAATTATCTTTTGCCTCTATTTCATACCAAATGACTTTAACAGGAAATTCTATATCTTCTTTTGCTAAAAAAGTAGCTAAAAGTTTATTGTATGAATTAAAATCAAAGTTATTCTCTTGAAACCAAGACTTTATTGCTTTATAGCTTTCACAAATGTGAAAGAAATCAATATTGCAATCACAATCAATGATATTATCTCCTACCTTTTCTAAAAAAGTCTTGCTATTTTTCCTAATATCATAATCTATTTTAAAAATGCTTTTACTGTATGCTTCTTTTAAAGTTCTTCTTAAATGTTCACTTTCTATAAATTTTAAAATAAGATAAATTGTTGTTAATCTTTGTTGACCATCAATAACTTCATATTTGTTTTCTTCTCTTCTTTTTACAACAATAGGTTGCAAACAATAAAATTCACTAGTGCTCTTATTTTCTTTTTTAGCAAATTCCCAAATATCCGTTAAAAGTTGCTTGACTTGTATTGAAGTCCAACGATATCCTCTTTGATAGTCGGGAACAATAAAATCACAGTCCAACAATTGAATTATATTTTTTAAGTCTAATTGATTTATTTCATTTTCTTCTGCCATTTTCACTATCCTTTTTTATTTTCTATATTTTATCAAAATATTCTTAACTTAACCCAACTTCCACACTTCCGCCTTACTTTCCATCTTCCGCACTGGTGTATTGTCTTTTTATGTTTTGCTTGATCTCTTGCTGAAGTTCTTCGTCGTCTATGCTAGGGACTATATGCTCAAGTACAAACTTGGTATCTACTTCATGTCCTGTATCCATATCCTTGATCTCGCCATATCCATAATAATATGTGATTATATTATTGTATATCGTCTCATGAGACAAGCCATCGTCCAACATTCGTTTATAGTCATATCGTCTCCAGTGCCTATAGTCCAAAAACAGCTTCGAAATATTGACTCTATATAGCATTTTGTGCATATCTTTGTCGTCTATCTTTGTGTGCAATTGACTCAAAAGTGCATTTGATACAGCTATACGCTCACCTCGGTCTTGTAGTTTGTCATAAATATATTTGTTGTCTGCTTTGTATACGGACTTGTCGCAGACAGGACAATGCCTCCTGTCTGTGTCTCGTCCATCTACTTGTAAGTCCTCGTATCGCATAGGACACACGATAGGACTTGCTTCGCATATGATAAAGTGGCTAAATTCGCTTAGTGGGTATTTTTTATAAAGTTTACGACAACATTCCACACGAATAGATCTTTGTTGGTCTATATTTGTCCTCTTTTGTCTATACTCGTCTCTTGACTGCTTGTTAAACCACTCTTTTATCTTTGTCCGCATTTTGTCTCTTTTTTTCTCTCTTTGTCTTGTGTTTATACATCTTTGTATCTCCAGTTTCCGTCATCTGTCAGCCCCTGTAGCTCTATAAATACAGGGCGACTATCGCTACTTAGATAGTCGGTCATGTTTTGTGTCCAAGTAGGACTAGGAAACAAGCCATCTGCTATATCGCTATAGGCTTGTGTCCTATCGTCATCTGACTTGGTCTTGTGTCTGTTTGATATATGTAAAATACTACACAAGGTTTGCCAGACTACTTGAAGCATTTGGGGTCATCTTCTAACTCATCGCCACCATCGAGCCATGCGGGTTCGAGATATTTGTCTGCTACCCACCCTGCTACATATCCGTAGGCTACTTTGCACCAGCCGTTTTTGTATCCGCCACATCGCAGGTCGTTTCTCGTCAAGTTTTGGATACATCTAGCATCGTGTGGTATCTCGCCAATTTTTTTTGACTTGTGGTTTGGCTGTGTTCTCATACTCAAACTGTCGTTTGACTTCACACCTTTGATATGCCAATAGTCAGGCACTGGCGGTGTCGCTGTGGCTATGGTCTGTATAGATACGACCAATATCGCTGATATTATAAATCTATTTTTCATACATCTCTACCTTGGTTTGGCTCATGACATAGGCATTTGCTTTGTACATATAGAAAAATATCCCAAATCCAAATGTGACTATAGTTATGACAAACCATATAAATCCATGCCCTATCGCTTGTCCCACACCGATATCACACGACAGCTTGCCTATTTTTTTGTCCTCTTTGTCTACTACAAAAGTATGGTTTATGACCATCTTGTTGTAAAAATACAAAAACACAAACATAGCTAGCCCAAATGTCACTATAGACAACAGCACCCATATTATGATATTGCCTACTATGTCTAGCACCGATATATCGCTTTTGAGTCTTGTTCCGCTTAAATTTTCTCTGTTTTCTTTCATTTTATTCCTTTTTTGTTGACGATATTTTCGCCTTGATTTTTTTCTTTGCTCTTTGTCCTGTCTGTTTTTCGCTACTACATATGCTATCCTTTGTTTTGTTTCGGCTATTATACCATATCAATGCGACAGCATAATGTCTGCTTGTGCAAAATTTATACAAAATCCGATATTTTTGATGTTTTGTGAGTTGTTTAAGACAATTAAGCTATAATATTGGTTGATAAACAATCTATCTATACAATAAAACACAAAGAGGAACAAAGATGAAAAATCATTTCGTAGAAAATCTCACATTTCGCAACTTCAAATGCTTTGAGGAAATTAATGTCAGCAATATCAAAAGAATCAACCTAATAAGTGGCAAAAACAATATAGGAAAAACATCTTTGATGGAGGGCATACATCTAGCCGTATCGTCTACCGATAGTTTGGACTTAAGCCTCAATGTACACGAGATGATAAAAAGAAGGCAGTCAACTTCAACACGCAATAGATATTTTGAGCTGGATTTTATATTTGAAAATAGTTCAGAAGTCGAACTTACTGTAAATGATAAAAATATAAAAATTGAATATACAGATACCTTACAAGGTGATATTATGGACAATTTTTTTCAAGAATCAAATGTGTTAAGCGAATATCAACCGTCATTGAAACTGTCTGTAGATTCTGACGAAAGAAATATCCCTATTGAAAGACTGATTCATAGACCTTATATGCTTAGAAAAGAACATAACAGCAATATCAAATCAAAAATTAATTTTATCACTTCTACAGCTACAGATGAAAGAGACATCGCTATTCTTTATGGTAAATTAATAGATTTAAATAAAGAAGAATTTTTAAATAATTCTTTAAAATTATTTGATAAAAATTTAGTAGCATTAAAACAAAAAGCCACACATAGAGATATAATTTTAAAAGTTGCTTTAAAGAATAGAGAATTACCAGTATTATTGTCTTCACTAGGAGAAGGTATAAATCGTTATATTGCTATATTGTGTGCCATATGGGCGAGCAAAGATGGCTATCTATTTATAGACGAGATAGAAAATGGTATTCATTTTTCAAATTATACAAAATTATGGAATATTATATTTGAAGTTTCCAAGATGGCAAATTGTCAGGTTTTTGCTACTACACACTCAAAAGAATGTATAGAAGTTTTCAACGAAGTCAACCAAGAAAACAACGGCAGTTATTTTGAATTTTATAGAGATAAAAAAACCAATCTAATAGTTACAAAACAAAAAGACAATGAACAGTTGAAATATGAATTATCACACAACATAGAGATCAGAGGTGAGTAATCTAATCATAGTAGAAAGTGAAAATGACAAATATTTTATCGAAGCATTGATAGATAGCTTAAATTTATCAAATATAAAAGTTGGTATACCGATTTGTAAAATTGATGATTTTGATTGTTTGGGTGGATATACTAAACTTACTGCCAACTTAAAATCGCTCAAACTTGATAAATACAATAAAATTGGTATTGTTATTGATGCAGACGATGTAGGTATAGATAGTCGGGTTGGGTTTATTGACGAGGCTGTCAAAAGTATTTGCGATGATGTAGTGCTTGACAAAACAAATCAACTAAAAAGAAGCGAGACTTTAGACTTGAGTATAGCATGTTATATCACAAATATAGATGGATATGGAGAACTTGAAACAGTGATGAAAAAGGTAAAATCACAGGATTCTGTTTATGCTGATTGTCTAACTAAATGGAAAAGTTGTTTAGAAGCTAAAGGTGAACAAATAAAAGATAAAGAGTTTGACAAAGTTTGGGTGAGTAATTATCTAAGATATGATACTTGTATCGGCAAAGATAGAAAACAGAAATCAAAAAAGTGTGCAAATGAACTTATAAACAATACTGACAATACCGATGAAATACAACATATTTTAAAAAGCAACGAAAAAACTATCAAAAAAAATATATGGAATTTTGAAGATGCTGTTTTAGATGAGCTAAAAATATTTTTGAAGCTGTTTGATTAGTTGGTTATCCAACTCATGCGACAACATAATGTCTGCTTGTGAAACTTTTTAAGTTTTTTTTTGATATAATATAAAAATAAAGGAAAATGATGAAAAAATTAATTTTGATTTTAATAGTAGGAGTATTTGCGATGGCGGATTTCAAGACGATAAGCACTAGCGATGTAGAACAGATAGTCAAAGATGGCAAGATAGCTATCATAGACATAAGACGAGACGATGAATATAAACGATATGGCGTGATAAAGGGTAGCCATAAACTTACATTTTTTGATAGTCGTGGTGCTTATGACCCAGATGCTTGGATGGCAAAATTTACAAAGATAGTCAAGACAAAGAGACAGCCGTTTGTGTTAGTGTGTGCTCATGCAAACAGGACAAAGGTAGTGGGCAAATTTTTGTCAGATATAGGATATACAAAAGTTAGCGAACTAGACGGCGGTATCAACTATGGTTGGATAGACAAAGGCAAAAAAACAATCAAATAGTGTCCGTAGTCCATACTTTTATATAGTTTGGATAAAATAGCGAAAAAGTAGGACAAAAGTTGCAAAAATATATACGAAACTTCTCTATCATAGCTCACATAGACCACGGTAAATCAACTCTAGCAGATAGGATTATCCAAGAATGCAAAGCAGTAGATGACAGGCTCATCACAGCTCAGATGATGGATACTATGGATATAGAACAGGAGCGTGGCATCACGATAAAGGCACAAAGCGTGAGACTAAACTACACCAAAGATGGTCAAAAATATGTGCTAAATCTCATAGACACCCCAGGGCATGTAGATTTTAGCTATGAGGTCAGCCGAAGTTTAGCCTCTAGCGAGGGGGCGATACTCATCATAGATAGCACCCAAGGAGTCCAAGCACAAACTATAGCAAATGTCTATATAGCATTTGACAATGGCCTAACCCTCATGCCAGTGGTAAACAAAATCGACCTGCCATCTGCTGATCCTATGCGAGTGCTAGAAGAGACAGAAGAGGCTATAGGTTTGGACTGCACCCACCACAACTTGATATCTGCCAAAACTGGTGTAGGAGTCAAGCAACTTATAGACGATATTATAGAGATTATTCCTGCCCCTCAAGGCGACACAGCTAAACCTACCAAGGCACTCATATATGATAGCTGGTTTGACAATTATCTAGGAGCTTTAGCTTTGGTGCGAGTATATGATGGCACTATACAAAAAAACCAATCCATAAAGATGATAAACACAGATGAAACTCACAAAGTCCTAGATCTACTATATCCGCATCCACTTAAAAATATCAAAACAGAGCAGTTAAAGACAGGCGAGATAGGTATAGTGGTGTTGGGGCTGAAAACTACACAGAGCGTAGTAGTAGGCGATACCCTGACCGATGCCAAAAATCCTACGACTGAAAGCATAAGTGGATTTGAACCAGCCAAGCCGTTTGTATTTGCTGGTATATATCCAGTGGATACAGATAAGTTTGAGGAGTTAAGAGAAGCACTCAATAAACTTCAGCTAAACGACAGCTCTATATCGTTTGAGCCTGAAAGCTCCACAGCTTTGGGTAGTGGATTTCGCACTGGGTTTTTGGGTATGTTGCATATGGAGGTCGTCAAGGAGCGACTTGAGCGAGAGTTTGACCTTGACCTCATAGCTACTGCTCCTACGGTGGTATACAAAGTACTACAGACAGATGGCGTGGAGCTATTTGTGGAAAATCCATCGCAACTACCAGCTCCGTCCAAGATAGACAAGATATATGAACCATATGTCAAAGCTACGATACTAGTGCCAGATGAGTTTCTAGGCAATGTCATCAAACTTTTAAACGACAAGCGGGGTATCCAGACCAAGATGGACTATATCAACTCTCGTGTGCTTTTAGAATACGAGATACCTATGAACGAGATAGTCATGGACTTTTATGACAAACTAAAGTCAACCACCAAAGGATATGCCAGCTTTGACTACGATATCATAGATTTTCGCCCTGGAGACCTCAAGCGACTAGATGTGCTAGTAGCCAAAGAGAGTGTAGATGCCCTAAGTATCATCGTGCCACAGAGCAAAGCAGTAGCACGAGGCAGGCAGTTTGTCAAAAAACTCAAAGAGCTCATACCCAAACAGCTGTTTGAAGTAGCGATACAAGCCTCACTTGGTGGTGAAGTGATAGCCAGAGAGACTGTCAAATCCACAGGCAAAAATGTCACTGCTAAATGTTATGGCGGAGATATATCAAGAAAACGAAAGCTACTAGACAAACAAAAAGCAGGCAAAAAACGGATGAAAGCTATAGGCAAAGTAAATGTCCCACAAGAAGCATTTATGGCGGTTTTGAAGCTTGACTAAAATTTTTGAGTTAGATTAAGTTTGTTTTGGTATAAATGATTTCAAAATGAAAAAGGAATAAAATGAAAAATATCGATACGATAAAAGAGAAGTTAAAAAATGTCTATTATCCAGGATTTTCAAAGTCAATAGTTGACTTTGATTTTGTAAAAAATATACAGCTAGCGGATGGCACGGCGACTATATCACTAGTCATCACATCGTCAGCAGTAGAAGTAGAGGCAAGTTTGCGAGAAGATATAGCCAAAGAGCTAGCATCTATGGGACTAAAGGCAAATGTGATCATAGACAAACCACAAGCGCCAAAACAAAGTAGCAACTCACAAAGCGGCAAAAACATAGCTCCCACAGTCAAAAACTTCGTCATGATAAGCTCAGGCAAAGGTGGCGTGGGCAAATCAACCACATCGGTAAACTTAGCAGTAGCTATGGCTATGCAAGGCAAAAAGGTAGGACTACTAGATGCCGATATATACGGTCCAAACATACCTCGTATGATGGGACTTGATCACAAAGAGCCACAAATACAGGGACAAAAGATAGTGCCGTATGAAGCATATGGAGTCAAGGTTATGTCTATGGGTAGCTTGATGGAACCAGGACAAGCACTCATATGGCGAGGAGCTATGGTCATGAAAGCTATAGAGCAACTACTGCGAGATATCATATGGGGTGACCTAGATGTGCTTGTCATAGATATGCCACCCGGAACTGGCGATGCACAGCTGACACTAGCCCAAAGTGTGCCAGTGTCTGTAGGGGTCAATGTGACTACTCCACAGCATGTAGCACTAGACGATAGCCGTAGAAGTTTGGAGATGTTCAAAAAGTTGCACATACCTATAGCTGGAATAGTCGAAAATATGTCAGGGTTTATCTGTCCTAGTTGCCAAACCGAGTCAGATATATTTGGCAAAGGCACATGCGAAGAGCTAGCAAAAGAGTTTGACACACAAGTGCTAGGCGATATACCGATAGAGCCTAGCATACGAGTATCTGGAGATACTGGCAAACCTATCGTATTTATACAGCCCGAAGTTGAGACATCCAAACGATTTATGATAGCGGCTAGTAAGTTATGGCAAACTATAGAAAACAGCCAAGCAGACAACAGCTCCATACAGCCGACCATAGGAGGAGCTAGTGCATGTAGCACAGCAGGAGCGAAACCAGCTAGCGAAAAACCCGCTCACGATGGCTGTGGATGTGAGCATTAGCGAAGTAGTATGCTGACTGATAGCAACTTCATAAACATAGCCAAAGAACTTGCCAAAGCATCAAAATGTGTATCTAAAAAGGTAGGTGCCGTGATAGTCAAAGATGGTAGAGTGCTATCTACAGGCTACAACGGTACACCACCGGGATACACCAACTGCACAGAGTATTGGGACGGCAAACATACAGACCAACACCACGAGTGGTCAAAACAATACGAGATACATGCCGAGATGAATGCTATAATATGGGCAGCTAAAAATGGCATAGCTATAGATGGTGGCACCATATATGTGACACTTGAGCCTTGTAGTCAGTGTGTCAAAAACCTCATAGCGAGTGGCATACAAAAAATTGTCTACGACAAATCATACGAACATACAAATAGCGATGAAACTAAAAAATTTTTAGAGGCAAACGATGTAGCTATAGAAAGATTGATATGTGATGATACTAGTAGTTTGGCTGTCTAATATCAAACATTTATCGTAAAATATATTTCACATATATCCGAATCTTGGTTTTTTGTGAGGGTGTAGGATAGTCCTTGTATGCTAGCTTTATAGTCTTGTAGCTGTTTTTGTCTAGTGTGGTGTATCGACTGTGTCCTATAATTTTCAAGTTTGATATATCGCCATTTGGATGTAGATAAAACTGGACGATATTTTGTCCGCTTTGTTTTGTTTTGACTGATATAGCCGGGTATCGTAGATATCTTTGTGTGATCGCGCCTATGGTTGACAGATTGTTTTTAAGATACCTTTTTGTCTCATCATCGTAGCTAAAATACTCTGCTCCATACAGCAGAAGATATTCTCTCGTCTTGCTATCTATATTTTCTAGTCCTGTGTTTAGACTCTCGTCTGTTAGCTTCAGGGTTAGTTTGCCTTTGTTGTTGTCGCTGTTTGTGTTGTTTTGTTCTTTTTTGGTCTGTTTTGTTTTTGCAGTTTTGTTTTTGCTTTTATTTGTTTGTTTCTTTTTTTTGTTTTTTTCTATCTTCTTGACCACTTTCTTGACAATCTTTTTCTCTGCTATTTTTGGCTTTTTTAGCTTGACATATCTTATTTGCTGTGTGCTTTTGTCGTTTGGTTTATCTGGTTGTATCGGTTTGATATTGGCTTGATATATAGATACCAAACCAATATGCAAAAGCACAGACAAATACAAGGCTAGTAAATAAACTTGTGTTTTGCTCAAGCTTTGTTATACTCCCAATGCTACCATAGCATCGGCTATCTTTTTGAACCCTGCGATATTTGCCGCTTGGACATAGTTTTGTCCCAAGTCGTATTTTTTTGCTGTGCTGTGCAACTGCTTACAGATATTGTTCATAGTCTCTTTGAGTTTTTTGTCCACAACTTCACGGCTCCAAGTTTGCATGGCAGCATTTTGTGACATCTCAAACTCGCTTACAGCAACTCCTCCAGCATTTGCTGCCTTTGCAGGACCAAACAAAATATCATGCCCAAGAAAGATATCTATAGCATCTGGAGTGCAGGGCATATTGGCTCCCTCTGCTACAACTTGACAGCCGTTTTTTTGTAGATTTTTGGCATCTTGTTTTTTTAGTTCATTTTGTGTAGCACACGGAAATGCAGCAAAACATGGTATATCCCATAGGTCATTTTGCTCTGGTTTGAAATCCTCCACAGCCGTATATGTGGCACCTTTTTTTCTGTCTGTGTATAGTTTCAGGCTATTTTTTCTATCTTTTTTGATAGTTTTAAGTAGCTCCAGATCTATACCATCTTTGTCATGTAATACTCCACGACTATCGCTACACGATACCGGCACCGCTCCTATATGATATAACTTTTCTATAGTATATGTCGCTACATTGCCACAGCCACTTACTAGACAAACTTTGTCCTGTAGGCTTGGCATATCGTTTATCTCTAGGAGTTTTTGGGTGAAATATACAGTGCCATATCCTGTGGCTTCTGGTCGTATGTTTGAGCCACCAAATGATATTTGTTTGCCAGTTAGCACCCCTTCGTATAGTGAAGTCATATTTTTGTATGCTCCATATAGATAGCCTATCTCTCTAGCTCCCACTCCTATATCACCTGCTGGCACATCTGTTCGGGCTCCTATGTATCTGTGAAGTTCTACCATAAAACTTTTGCAAAACCTCATCACTTCCATATCGCTTTTGCCTTTGGGGTCAAAGTCGCTACCGCCTTTTGCTCCGCCTATAGATAGTCCTGTCAGAGCATTTTTAAATATTTGCTCAAAGGCTAGAAAGCTAAGTATATCTTCGTTGACCGATGGGTGAAACCTAAGTCCGCCTTTGTATGGTCCCAAAGTATTGTCAAACTGGACTCTGTATCCTCTGTTTATCTGGACTTTGTTGTCATCATCAACCCAAGCTACTTTAAATTTTATAACTCTATCTGGCGTGACTATTCGTTTGACTATACTATGTGTCTCGTAGTCGCCATTTTCATCTAGTATCGGCTTGATAGATTCTAGCACCTCTGTCACCGCTTGAAAAAAATTTGTATCGCTAGCACAATTGCTTTGCTTTAACTCTTGTATCGTTTGGTCAATATTTATATTCATATCTATATCCTCATATTTATATTTTGTTTTTGTAGATAATTTTTCAACTGTATTATATCCACTTGTTTGTAGTGAAATATAGAAGCAGCCAGTGCAGCATCGGCACCTATCTCAAACACATCTTTAAAATGCTCCATCGTCCCAGCTCCACCCGATGCTATGATAGGTATATCAACAGCATCGGCTATAGCTTTGGTGATATTTAATTCAAATCCACTTTTGGTGCCGTCTTTGTCCATGGCGGTCAACAGTATCTCTCCAGCTCCTCTATCATAAACCTCTTTCGCCCACTTCACTGCGTCGAGTTTTGTATCTTTTCTACCGCCGTTTACAAATACACTATAGCTACCATCTGGCATCTTTTTGACATCTATGGCTACAACTATACACTGTGTGCCAAATCTTTTTGATGACTGGTCTATCAGCGATGGGTTAGCTACAGCGGAGCTGTTTAGACTTATCTTGTCGCACCCTACATCTAGTAGATTGTATATATCATCTAGCTGCCTTATACCACCGCCTACAGTTAGCGGTATAAACACCTCTTTAGCTACTTTTTTGACTACATCTACTATAGTTTGTCTCTTTTCATGTGATGCTCCTATATCCAAAAATGTGATCTCATCTGCACCTTCTTCATTGTATCGTATGGCTACTTCGACAGGGTCGCCGGCATCTTTGAGCTGGACAAAGTTGGTGCCTTTGACTACTCTGCCGTTGTCTACATCAAGACACGGTATGATTCGTTTGCAAAAGTTATTCAAAACATATCAGTGCGAAGTATAGCACCACTGCTGGCATTTGTCACCAAACTTCTGTATTGTTTCAGCCACGAGGAGCTTATATCTTTTTTGATAGGTTTAAACTGGGCTTTTCGTTTTTTGATAGTCTCCTCTGTCAAGTTTGCTTGTAGGATATATCTATCTACATCTATATGTATCTCATCGCCATTTTTCAACAAACCTATCAATCCTCCCTCTGCTGCTTCTGGGCTGACATGCCCTATACTAGCTCCTCTGGTAGCTCCACTAAATCGCCCATCGGTTATGAGTGCAACTTTGTCGCCTAGTCCTAGTCCCATGATGAGTGAAGTAGGAGCTAACATCTCTTGCATACCCGGACCGCCTTTTGGTCCTTCGTATCGTATAACAACTACATCTCCTGCTACTACTTTGCCATCTATGATACCTGCTATCGCTTCATCTTGACTATCAAAACAAACTGCCGACCCTGTGAAAACTCTACTGCCTGTGATACCTGCTGTTTTTATGACTGCACCTTGTGTAGCTAAGTTGCCGTATAGTATAGCTAGACCACCCACTTCGCTGTATGGATTGTCTATCGTATGTATGATATCTGTGTCCAATATCTGGCTATGCTCTATGGTTTGCTTGATAGTTTTGCCAGTGATTGTCAAGTTGTCTAGTAGTATATCATCGCCTCGCTTGTCCATCTCATGCATCACGGCACTCACTCCTCCTGCTTTGTCTATATCCTCCATATGCACTGTAGTGAGCGATGGCGATATCTTTGCTATGTGAGAGACTTTTTTGCTAATTTTGTTTACATCCTCTAGGCGAAAATCTGTGCCGGCTTCTTGTGCGATAGCCAACATATGCAAAACTGTGTTGCTACTACCACCCATAGCCATATCTACAGCAAAGGCATTTCGCACTGCATTTTCGTTTAAGATATTTGTCATATTGTATCGCTGTTTCTCTTTGTGTTCCAAAAGTGCTATCTGGCATATTCGTCTAGCAGCTTGTCTGTATAACTCTTCTCGCTCTTTGGTCAAGGCAAGTATAGTGCCGTTGCCGCTTAGTGCTATTCCCATAGCTTCCATGAGTGTATTCATACTATTTGCCGTAAACATACCACTACACGAACCGCCACTAGGGCATGCTTGGCACTCTATATCTGTGAGCTCCTCTTGGGTTATCTGCCCAGCTTCAAACTGCCCCACCGCTTCAAAAGCAGTAGAGAGATCTATAGGCGCACCATCTTTTGTGTAGCCTTTTGCCATAGGTCCACCGCTCACAAACACTGTAGGCACATCTACCCGTAAAGCTCCCATGATCATACCTGGCACTATTTTATCGCAGTTTGGTATAGCTATCATAGCATCTAGCTTGTGTGCATTCATGACTGTCTCTATAGAGTTTGCTATAAGCTCTCGGCTAGGTAGTGAAAACAGCATACCGTCATGACCCATGGCAATACCATCATCTACTCCTATGGTGTTGAACTCAAACGGCACACAGCCGTGAGCTTTTATCTCCTCTTTGATAATCTTTGATACTTTGTCCAAAAAGAAATGCCCCGGTATGATCTCTATAAAGGAGTTTGCCACTCCTATAAACGGCTTGTCAAAATCCTCATCTACCAATCCTGTAGCCCTCAAAAGCGACCTATGTGGTGCACGGTTGTGTCCTACTTTTACTTCATCACTTCGCATATATTTGCCTTTTTTGTGTATTGTATCATAATAATATGAAACTTTTATATTTTTTTGCTATAATTACTCAAAAGGCGTGATATGAACAAAACCAAAGTAGATGATAGGCAGGTTATAGTATCGTGATTTATGACCAAAAAATATCAAACATAGAACAAAGTTTTGAAAGACTCGAGATGAAACTTGATAAACTTGAATACAGTATTGATATTATGATACAAAAAGCATTTAGAAAAAATTTATATTTTGTTGTTGGTATTATGTTTTATTTAATTGTCTCAAAAATCATAGACAAATTTTAGGAGTCCATTATTTTTATATTTCTTTATGACAAACACAACCACTTTAACCTAGCAAATATAGTCACATTTTTCAACATAGGTTCTGGTGTGTTGGCCATATATTTTATAACTCATGGCAACTTCTTTGGTGCTGCCTTGTTTGCTTGGGTGGGTGGTATGTGCGATATACTAGACGGCAAGATAGCTAGAAAACACAATCTATCAACCGCTTTTGGAGTTCAGCTAGACAGTTTCGCTGACTTTTTGTCGTTTGTGTTGGTGCCTGTGATGTTTATATATTTTGCAGTGATCGATGGTAGCGAATATATGCTAAATATCTTTGTGGTGTTTGCTGTGTTTACTTACTATATCATAAGCGGTCTACGGCGACTTATATCGTTTAACATAAACACAAACGAAGGTGAAGTAGAAAACTATTTCACAGGTGTGCCTACTCCTATGGGGGCTATACTTTTGTGGCTTGTATATCTAGTGTGGCACTTTGGGTTTGTAGCTGTGCCGTTTGGCATATCGTCTGCCTATATAGTGCTAGTAGCAGTTGTGATGATAGGTTTCAGTCTAAACTCACGACTTCGTATTCCTCACCCATAAGGAGATTTTTGTATGTTGTTCTATAACTATATCTTGGTTTTTCATATCATATCTATGGTGTCGTGGATGGCGGTGCTTTTTTATCTGCCACGACTATATGTATATCATCAAGAACACAAAAACAAAAAACAGTTTGTTGAAGTTGTCAAGACACAAGAATATAAACTATACAAATATATAGGCTTACCAGCATTGTGGGCTACTGTGCTAAGTGGCACAGCGATGATAGCTATAAATCCAGCTTTGCTAGATAGTGGGCTGTGGCTGTGGCTTAAACTATCTTTTGCTTTTGTCTTGCTGGTTTATTCGTTTAGTTTAGAGTATTTTCGTGTCAAACTAGCAGATGGAACTTGCCACAAAAAGGGTAGCTTTTTCCGTGCCTACAACGAAGTGCCTACAATATTGTCTATACTTATCATCACCTATGCTGTGCTTAAAACTGTGCCTATATATTTCAGTATCGGTATCACTATATTTTTTGGGTTTGTTATATACAAGATAGCCACCAAGGACTAATATAAAACATCTCAAAGGCTACGGCAAACGATATTTTAGCCTAGCGGTCATCGCTATGTATTCTACGATAAACAAACTTATATCGGCAAATACCAACTACAAACATCACTTCAAACCTTTTGAGCTGATACCAGTCAGCACTGCTCCGCCATTTTAATCTTTTTAAACAAAATCACAAAACAAAAAACAAAAAAAAGGAACAAAATGAAAAAGATATATCTGTTTATATGGGCTTTACACATAGGTCTGTATGCAAACGAAGCAGTAGTATATAGTGCTACAAAATCAACACAAAGTATCAAAGATACGACATCAAATATCCAAGTCATCACCGCTACTGAGATAAAAGAAAAAAACATAATCACAGTTTTAGAAGCTATAAACCTAGCCAGTGGTATAAGTTTCACACAAAATGGTGGTATGGGTCAAAGTGCATCGGTCAAAATAGGTGGGAGTCATCAAAGCCATACGCTAGTGCTAGTAGATGGTATAAGATTCAACGACATAACCACTCTAAATAGCACAGCACATCTCCAAGATCTGCTAGTAGATGATATAGAGCAAATAGAGATCATCAAAGCATCGCAAAGCGGTATATGGGGGGCAGATGCCAGTGGTGGAGTTATAAATATCATCACCAAAAAGACCCAGTCTGGTTTCAGCGGAGCTTCTACTATAGGTTATGGTAGTTTTGGAACCAAAAGTTATAAAGGATACTTGTCGTATGGAGCAAAAAAGTTTGACCTTAAGCTGGGCTTTGCCAGACTTACTAGCGATGGTTTCACAGCAATAGTGCCAAAAGAGAAAGATATAGAGGACTACGAAGATGACAAATATGAAAATCTTTCGACATCTATAAAAGCTACATACAATATAAACGACTACAACCGCATCGCCATACAAGGCAAAACTATAGAAACCAAAAGTGACTACGATAGCTTTGGCAATCCAGATGACAAACTGCAAAACAACAAAAGCTACACAACTTTGCTGAAAGCAAACTTTGAACATATAGATAGTTTTAATACTTTCAATCTATATACATCAAAATCAAAATTTGACAGAGAGGCTACACCTTTTGGGGCGACCAACAGAGATAGGACAGACAAGTTTGATGGCAATATATACGACACAGGCGCATCAAGTCATATATCATATGGGACAAATAGTTTTGTGTCAATTGGAGCTGATCATAAAAAGTTTGAATATGAAAATATGACACAAAATGACAAAAACAAAACAGAGACGATATTAAATAGTGCTTATTTTTTGACAAATAGTTCTAGCTTTGACAACTTTGTGGCAACTATATCTATAAGACAAGACAACTACGACAAGTTTGAAGACAAAGCTACAGGTAAAATAGGTTTGAAGTATAATTTATCGCCACAATTTTTTATAAGCTCTAACTACGGCACAGCATACAAAGTGCCGACACTATCGCAATTGTATGGACAATGGGGTGCAAACGACAAGTTAAAGCCAGAAAATATAGAGTCATTTGATGCTACTATAGGATATGAAAATATAAGTTTGAGCTATTTTGATACCAAGATAGAAAACCAAATCGATTGGGTTCAAAAATACGAAAACATAGACGGGACAACTCATATAGATGGCTACGAGATAAATATCAAAAAGAGTTATGACGATATACTTTTGAGTTTAGGTTACACAAAGATATCAAAAGCACAAGATACACTTGGACACAAGCTAGTTCGCACACCAGAGCAAAGCCTCAAATATAGTGTGGATTATTATGGCTTTACCGATACGCATATAGGTTTAAACGGCGAGTATGTTGGACAGCGATATGACCGAAACTATAGCGACACAAACACACCTACAAAATATGGCAGTCAGACAGGCAAATATGCTACACACAACATAAATATCAACTACGATATAGATGATGATATAATAATATTTGCCAAAATATCAAATATATTTGATAGAAAATATCAAGAAATAGACGGCTATGCTACAAGTGGCAGAGCATATTATGGAGGTTTTAAGTTTAAGTTTTAGGTTTTTTAGATAATATACACAAAAGGATAAGATATTACTATAGATATAAACCTCGCTCACACCCAATACAATGTCTATATAGATAAACTTAGACAAATAAAGTTTGAGACTAAAACAGTCATAGTGACAAATACAACTATAGAAAAACTACATCTAAACTATTTGTTAGAAAACATAAAAGCAAAACATATATCGGTTATAGCTATAAAAGATGGCGAGAGATATAAAAATATGGAAACTATTTTGACTATATTAGACCACTGTTTTACACAAAAACTCAACAGAAAGTCAACTTTGATAGCATTTGGCGGTGGTGTAGTGGGCGATATGGTAGGATTTGCCGCATCTATATATCAGCGAGGCATCAACTTTATACAGATACCCACCACACTACTATCTCAAGTAGATGCAAGTGTAGGTGGCAAGACAGGCATCAATAACTCCTTTGGCAAAAATCTTGTAGGTTCGTTTCATCAACCCAGTGCTGTGTATATAGACAAATATTTTCTAAGCACTTTGCCCAAAAGAGAGTTCGGTGCTGGTGTAGCCGAGATAGTCAAGATGGCAGTCTGTTTTGATAGAGAGTTTTTTGTGTGGCTACAAAACCACAAGTTAACACCACAAAAGATACAAAAAGCCATAGAGCTATCGGTCAAGACAAAAGCAGATGTAGTAGCCCAAGATGAAAAAGAACATGGCATAAGGGCGGCTTTGAATTATGGACATACATTTGGTCATGTAGTAGAAAACGAAACAAACTATGAGAGATATTTGCACGGCGAAGCTGTGAGCATAGGTATGATTATGGCAAACCACCTGTCTGTATCGCTAGGACTTATGACAAAGCACGAAGCCATAGAGATAAAAAAGTTGCTAGATAGCTATGACTTGCCAACCACATACAAGATAGCAGATGTTGAAAAATTTTACCATAAGTTTTTTTTGGACAAAAAATCAACCGATAATAAACTCAAATTTATCTTGCCAAAAGGTATAGGCGGATTTGTTATGGGTTTGGATTTAGAAAAAGATGATATAATCAAAACATTGGAGAGCTTCGTATGAAAAAGATATTATTAAGTTTGTTATTGTTTGTTTGTGTATTTGCCGATACCAACACTTCTCAAGACTCCTTGTCGTTTGTAGAGCTTCGTGATATTTCATCGCTTGAGGCGAAGTTGTCTAGCATAGATGAGCAACTAGACAAAAATATCTGGATAAAACGATACAAAAATTATCTACTATATAAAAAGATGGAAAAAGAACTAGAGATGATACAGACAAATATAGATAAACTATCCAAAAAAAAGAGTTCAAAACAGCAAACTATCTTAAATGATCTTAAAGGTCAAAAAACGATAAAACTAAGCGAGCTTGAATTGGTCCAAGAGTATAAATTTTCTCCCATAGGTGACAAGATCAAGCCAAAATCGATAGACAAGCCACCCAAAATCACAAATCCATTTGCTATTATAGAGGCGTTGTCTTATATTAGACAGCACCAAAATCAGAAACAAGAATACACACAAGCAAAAAATGACATATATGTTATCATTAAGCTACTTACTCAAAAGAGAGATATTATCTCAAAAATGGATGATATAAGTGATTCAAAATATTTCAATACAAGGCTAGAGGACTCCATAAAAGTGCTAGGTGATTTTGAAAAGGTAAATGAGATCGTAAACACTACAGAGCATCTATATAGTAAAAAGATAGAAAGAGTCATAGCCGAGACAAATGCTACTATCAAAGATGAACTATATCGAAGCTTGAGGATATTTCTCTTGATACTTGTGTTGTTTGTGTTGTTTATGGGACTAAAAAGAGTATTTAAAAAATATATAGAAGATGATGACAGGCACTACACGATAAACAAGATTATAAACTTCGTGCTGGTTATCTTGACTGTATTTATACTGCTCTTTTCATATATAGAAAATGCCTCCTATTTAGTCACGATATTAGGATTTGCATCTGCTGGTATCGCCATAGCACTCAAAGATTGGTTTATGTCTATATTTGGCTGGATGGTTATCATGACTAGTGGGTCTATAAATGTAGGCGACAGGATAAAGGTCACAAAAAATGGGCTAGAAGTAGTAGGAGATGTGCTAGATATAAGTGTGTTTAAGATATCAGTGAGAGAAGATATTACATTGACAAGCTATATGAAAAATAGACGAACTGGCAGAGTCTTTTTCGTGCCAAACAACTATGTATTTACTGACCTTATAGCGAACTATACCTATGACAATATGAGGACTGTGTGGGATGGCATAGATCTATATATTACATTTGAATCAAATCATGAAAAGGCAGTCGCCCTAGCAACCGAAGCTACTAGAAAGCACTCTATGGGCTATACTGAGCTAGCCAAAAAACGGCTAGATAAACTTCGCACCAAATATGTGCTACGAAGCTCAAACCCAGAGCCTCGTATTTATGCCTTTTTGGAGCCTTATGGTATAGTTATATCATCATGGTATATGACCAACTCATATGCTACACTCTCACTTCGAAGCAAGATATCTATGGCTATACTTGAAGAGTTTAAAAAAGCCGAGGATATACATATAGCATATCCTACACAAACTTTGCGAGTAGGTGACACAAAGATGGCTAGCGAGGCTATGTTACCAGGTGTTCATGCTGGATTTTTTGATAGCATCTAAAACATGCAAATAACCCTATATTTAGGGCTGTTTGTAGCTTTTGTCTATATTGTTTTTTCAAAAATTTGACTTTTTTTTGACAAATTTTCAAATTTTCCAGCTTTTTTTAGTTTCTTTTATAATTTTTTGTTATAATTCTTTGTGGAGTTTTTATAGAGGGTATCTCTAAAAATATCTATAGTTTATAGAGGTTTTTTAGAAGTGCCCTGATATATAATTGTTTCATAAAAAAGGAGTCAAGATGGATGCTGTAAAAGCACAGGAGTATTGGAGAGAAAATATCTCAACAATACTGAAGCTTTTGGTTGTATGGTTTATAGTTTCACTAGGTTGTGGAGTTTTGTTTATCAATCAACTAAATTTGATAGAGATTAGCGGAGTTAAACTAGGTTTTTGGTTTGCTCAACAGGGTTCGATCTATTCGTTTGTAATACTTATATTTGTATATGTATTTAAGATGCAAAAGATCGATGAAAAATACGGCGTAGACGAGTAGGAGGATATTATGGAATTACAAACACTGATCTATTTATTTGTAGGGATATCTTTTGCGATATATATAGGCATAGCCATATGGAGCAAAGCTGGTTCTACAAAAGAGTTTTATATAGCAGGTGGCGGAGTCCATCCTGTAGCAAATGGTATGGCGACAGCAGCAGACTGGATGAGCGCAGCTTCATTTATATCTCTAGCTGGTATTATAGCATTTAAAGGTAGCGATGGCGGAGCATATCTCATGGGTTGGACTGGTGGATATGTTCTACTGGCTTTACTTTTGGCACCATATTTAAGAAAATTTGGCAAGTTTACTGTGCCGGATTTCGTAGGCGACAGATACTACTCAGACCTTGCTAGGACTGTGGCAGTTGTGGCGGTGATATTTATATCATTTACATATGTTGCAGGTCAAATGAGAGGCGTGGGCATAGTATTTTCACGATTTTTGCAAGTCGATGTAAACACTGGAGTTATGCTAGGTATGGGTATAGTCTTTATATACTCTGTGCTAGGCGGTATGAAAGGTATCACATATACACAAGTCGCACAATATTGTGTGATGATATTTGCCTTTACTGTGCCTGCTATATTTTTGTCTTTGCAAGTAACTGATAGCTTCTTTCCACAGGCTGGACTTTTCGCTCAGACTACTTTTGCTTTTGATAGTGGTGTCAGGATCATACCCGAAGGCACATATCTCATGCATGCGCTAGATCAAGCGATCAATGACTTAGGCTTCAACAACTATACCGATCCGGGAAGTATATTTAATATGTTTATGCTCACAGTTGTGCTCATGGCAGGAACTGCTGGACTACCTCATGTAATAGTGAGATTTTTCACAGTGCCAAAAGTCAAAGATGCTAGGATATCTGCAGGCTGGGCATTGGTCTTTATAGCTATCATGTATACATCTATATCTGCTGTGGCAGCATTTTCAAGAGTAAATCTCATAAACAATGTGCAAAATGTAGAATACAGTAAATTTGTAAACGGTGAACAACTGCGAGCCGATGGCAAAACTATAAACGACGGTGCATGGTTTAAAACTTGGGAAAACGGCGGACTTTTAGCTTGGAATGATAGAAATGGAGACGGCAAGATACAGTATGCTGCCGGCACTGCATTTGAGGGCAAAAAAGGTAAGCCAGCTTTTGATGGTATGAAGCGAGGCGAACATGGTCAACGACTTACTACAAATGCAAAAGGTCCAGAGACACAAGCACAGCTTACTAAAAACAACGGCATAGCAAATGAAATCTATGTAGATAGAGATATCATGGTGCTAGCAAATCCAGAGATAGCACACTTGCCAAACTGGGTTATAGCACTCATGGCAGCAGGTGGTCTAGCGGCCGCACTTTCTACTGCTGCTGGATTGCTTTTGGTCATATCATCGTCTATATCACATGACTTGTTTGGTAGAGTTATCTACAAAGACAAAGCGACAGGACGATCTACTTTAAGCGAAAAAAACGAACTATGGCTAGCTCGTAGTGCGGCAGTAGTAGCTATAGGGGTAGCTGGATACTTGGGTATAAATCCTCCCGGATTTGTCGCTCAAGTCGTGGCATTTGCCTTTGGTTTAGCTGCAGCTTCATTTTTCCCAGTGATTATATTAGGAGTATTTGACAAGCGGATGAACAAAGAAGGTGCTATAGCTGGTATGTCTGTAGGACTTACATTTACATTTGCCTATATAGTGTATTTTGTATTCTTTGGTGGAGCAAAAGAGGATTATCTGTTTGGTATTGCACCTACAGGTATAGGAACTATCGGTATGATAATGCACTTTATCATAGCTTATGTTGTATCAAGAGCTACGACACCACCACCACAGGAGATACAAGATATGGTAGAAAATATCCGTGTACCAAGTGGAGTTGGCAAAGCTGTCGACCACTGACGATATGCTAGACGAGGATTTTCCTCGTCTGGCTTTTGAAAATAAAAAAAGATATCTCTAAAATCTCTATTGCTTTAGAGTTTTTAGATCTATCTTGAGGAGTAGTATTTGTGAGTAGTCACAGCCAAAAAGAGTTTCTAATCTCTTATCATCCATTTGATAAACTTACTGAATTTGAGCTAAATCTAGCATTGCAAAATCTAGATATTGGGTATTATGCCAAAGAGAAGAGTATCATATCGCCGACACAGGTTAGCGATAGGTTTTTTATAGTCATCAAAGGCGAAGTAAACGAACTCAATGACGATATTCTCACAGCTGTCTATCATATAGATGATAGTTTTGATGCGGATTCTCTCATATCTGGTGAGACAAACAGCACTTTCGTAGTATCACAAGATCTCATATGTTATGAGTTAAACAAAAAAACATTTTTGAAGCTCATAGAGTCAAACGACAAGTTCAAAGAGTATTATCTACAAAACTTATCCGACAGACTACAATCACTCAAGACAAAACAATATGAAAACGATATGTCTGGCTTTATGGTTTCTCGTATTAGTGAGCTATATCTACACAAGGCATGCATAGTAGACGGTGACAGCACAGTCCTAGATGCTATAAACAAATCCATAAAATATAAAACATCGACTATAGTAGTATCGCATGAAGGTAAGTATGGTATCATCACAGACTCCGTGCTAAAAAAGAGAATTTTGCTAAAAGGTAGAGACCTGTCGGTAAAGTCCTACGAGATAGCAAACTTTCCGCTCATCTGTGTGAGACACGATGACTTTTTGTTTCAGGCACTTTTGACTATCACCAAACACTCCATCAAAAGAGTAGGGGTGATACAAGACGATGACAAACTCATAGGCACAGTAGACCAGATAGATATACTTAGCTACTTTGCAAACCATATCCACCTCATAGCAAATCAAATCTCAAAAGCCAGGACGATAGAAGAGCTAAAGATAGCTAGTCAAGATATCGCCAAGACTGTTCGCTCACTATTTGTCAAAAGTGTCAGCACTACATACATAGCCAAGATGGTAGGCGAGTTAAACAGCAAAGTATATCAAAAGCTGTTTTCTCTAGTCGTGCCAAAAGAGTTGCAAAAAACCTGTGCTTTGGTAGTCATGGGTAGCGAGGGCAGAAACGAACAGATACTCAAAACAGACCAAGACAATGCCCTGATCATAGATGACTTTGCAGATGAAAAGTTATATGAGCCATATATGCATGAGTTTGTGTCGCATCTCATAGAGTTTGGCTTCCCGCGGTGTAGTGGCGATATCATGGTAAGCAACCCATACTGGCGAAAATATCAAAAAAACTTCAAGACACAGATAGATAGCTGGCTAGCAGGTGGCAACATGGACAACTTTATGAATATGGCTATATTTTTCGACAGCAAAGTAGTAGCCGGAGACGACAAGTTACTGAAAAGTTTGAGGTCTTATATATTTAAACAACTCAAAGACAAAGATGTCTATATGGCATATTTCGCCAAAGCTACATTGGCATTTGACACTCCTATAGGTATGTTTTCAAACTTCATAGCCAAAGATGACAACATAGACTTAAAAAAGGGTGCCATATTTGCCATAGTCCAAGGAACGAGAAGCTTGTGTCTCATGCACAAAGTCCGCAAGCTCTCCACTATAGCTAGGATAAAAGAACTCCACAAACAAAATATCATAGATAGAAGTTTTGCCAGTGAGCTTATAGAAGCATTTGAGCTGTTGATACGACTCAAACTCCAAGCACAGATGGATAAGCTAAACCATGACCGGCCTATCACAAACTCTATAAACATATCAACTCTCACGAAAATACAGCGAGACATGCTTAAAGATAGTTTCAAGATAGTAAACAACTTCAAACGATTTATCACAAATCATTTTAGACTAGACAATATATCTTGATCTTTAAGTTTTTTGACCAACTTGCTAGAAATCGCAACAAAGAGCGACTAAGCGACAAGAAGTTTGAGTTTGTGTTTGAAAAAAATATCCCAGCAGATGAATATATAGCTTTAGACACAGAGACGACAGGACTAAACCCAAACAAAGACGAGATACTATCTATAGGTGCGGTCAAGATAAAAGGCGACAGGATACTCACTAGCAAATCATTTGAGATATTTATCAAACCCTTGCGAAATATAAGCGAAGAGAGTATAAAAATACACCATATACTGCCATCTGACATTGAAAATGGTGGCACTATAGACGATGCTTTGACCCAACTGCTATATTTTATCCAAAACCGCCCAATAGTCGGCTATTATATATCATTTGATATGGCGATACTTGGCAACTATTTACAAGAATTTATCAACATAAAACTACCAAACGACACTGTAGAGCTGTCCTCTATGTATTATGAAAGATATAGAAAAAAATCAGCCCATGAGTTTGTAGATCTAAAGTTTGACACGATTATGGATGAGTTGGATATACCGACACTAGGCAAACACGATGCTCTAAACGATGCTATCATGAGTGCTATGATATATCTCAAGCTGAGAGACAAGCCTATATACAAAGGTGCTTTTAGATAGAGGGATTATCTTGGCTTGTCAACTATCTCCCAGTGTCCTTTTCTGGCACTTCCTACTCTTTTTATCTTGCCATCTTTTTTTAAATTTGTTATATCTCTTTGTATCGTTTTGTCCGCCATACCCAACATATTTGCTATTTGTGATACTGTTGTGTTGTTCTCTTTTTTGATAAGTTTCAATATATCATCTAGTCGTTTTATAGGGACATTTTTAGGGACATTTTTAGGGACATCCTCTTTTTTTAGTTTCTTTAGTGTTTTGTATATCACCTCAAGCATAAACTCTATGAAAGGTGTGCTTTCTCCTGCACTTCCTGCATCTTCTAGTGCTTTATGATACTGTTCTTGATATTCTGCAACTACACTTTCTATAGGTATAGCACTAAATATATTTTTGTATCTATTCAATATCACAGATTGCCAAAGCCTACCGACCCTGCCGTTGCCATCGCTAAACGGATGTATAAATTCAAATTCATAGTGAAACACACAGCTAGCTATCAACAGATTGTCGTCTGTATTTTGTATCCACACAAACAAATTTCCCATAAGACTAGGCACTATATCTGGCAGCGGTGCTACATGTGTGACTCCATCGACACCACCTACTGCTACATTGCCTCGTCTATAAGCTCCTGCATTGTCTAAAAGATTTTTCATTAAGAACTTGTGAGCCTGTAGCAACTCTTTTTCACTTTTGTAGTCGTAGTTTTCTATATTATCATAAGCCTCTATGGCACCTTTGACCTCTTGTATCTCTCTCATCGTACCAAAGACTGTCTTGCCTTTTATGATATTTGAAATCTTTTCTTCGCTGAAGCTGTTGCCCTCTATTTGCAAAGTTCCTGTGATAGATTTGATCCTGCTTTTTTTGCGAAGTTTTGGAGTGTTTAGTTTGTGTCCGATCTATTTAGCTCTGTAAGCAACTCTACAATATCGGTAGACAAGGTCAAAATCTTGTTTGTGATAGTGTATGGTGGCTTATAATCTTTGGTATCGCTACTCATGTATCGTCAACTTTCCAAGCTATCTGCATAGCTTGTGCGATATTGTAAATATATCTATCGTTTTGGTTTGCTGTCATATTTTGTGTTGTCTGTGTCATATTGTCTTGCTAAATCTTTGTTTATCTGGTGCTTTGTCCCAAAAATATATATCAAAACACATAGCGATATTTCGTATCAGCATAGATCCTGTCGCTGTGGTTTTGATTTGTGAGTCATCTACGCTGACTAGTCCGGCTTCTACAAACTCCTGCAAATGCTTCACGGCTTGACTAAAATATGTGTCAAATTTTATATCAAACTTTTGTTCGACTGCTTTTTTGTCTAGTGAAAAGTTTGACATAAGCTCCATGATGACATATTTTCGTATCTTGTCATCTTCGTTTAGCTGGTAGCCTTTAAACACTGGCAACACTCCGCTATCTATCGCTTTTTCGTAGTCGGCTAGGTTTTTGTGGTTTTGCACAAAATAGTCATCTCCATCGCCTATAGATGTGACCCCCACACCTACTAGCTGTGCTCCGCCTTTGGTCGTGTAGCCTTGGAAGTTTCTGTGTAGTTCGCCTTTGTCTATAGCCTTAAAAAGTTCATCGTCTGGCTTGGCGAAGTGATCCATACCCACCATTCGGTAGCCAGCAGTTTCAAAAAACTTTATAGTATCTTGTAGTATCACAAGTTTTGTAGATGGCGGTGCAAATGTAGTCTCATCAAACTTTCGTTGTGTTTTCATAAGCCACGGCACATGAGCATAGTTAAACACTGCTAGCCTATCTGGATTTAGCTTGATAATCTGCTGCAAAGTTGTAGCGAAACTACTAGCAGTCTGGTGTGGCAATCCATATATAAGGTCAATATTTATAGAGTTTATACCTGCATCTCTGGCGATATTCACTACATTTTGTGTAGTCTCAAAGGGCTGTATCCTATGGACAGTTTTCTGGACTTTTTCATCTAGGTCTTGCACACCGAAGCTAAGCCTGTTTAGGTTTGCTTTTTTCATCACCTCCATATGCTCTACAGAAAAAAACCGCGGATCTACTTCGCAACTTATCTCAGCAGTAGCATCGAAGTTTACAAATATTTCATATATAGCATCATACACTTCGCCCAACTCACTAGGCGAAAAAAATGTAGGAGTCCCACCGCCAAAGTGTAGCTGTGTGACTCTCCTGCTGGTATCTATGTGATTTGCTATCAGCTTAAGCTCTTTTTTGAGATAACCCAGATATCTTGTTTTCTTCTCTTGTTTGCTAGTAAACAAGACATTGCACCCACAAAAATAGCAAGCACTTCTACAAAACGGCAAGTGAACATATAGTGATATAGGAGTTGTGCTGTCTGTGTTTTTTAGCTTTGCTACCAAGTCATCGGTGCTGAAATTTTCGTGGAACTCTAGTGCTGTAGGATAGCTAGTGTATCGAGGACCGGGGCGACTGTATTTTTCAAACTTTTTGAAGTCTATCATATTATATCCTATTTTTGTCTATTGTATCCAAAGTTGCTTAAGTTTTATTTTTTTTAGATAAAATATCACAAAGGAAAAACATGAATAAACATATCACAAACTATATATCAAATATATTTGACAAATTTGCCAACAAAAGATTTACCAAGCCTATTCAAAACTTTATCAACAGTAGCTATGTCAAGTTACTAAAACTTAATATGACAGAGTTTGAACCAGCACACAGTTATGCCACACTCAACCAACTTTTCACAAGAGAACTCAAGTTTCCTAGAAAATTTGACCCATCATCACAGACATATATCTCTCCTGTAGATAGTTTTGTATCAGCTCAAGGATTTATACGAGATGGCGAAGTGCATCAGATCAAAGGTATGGACTACAAGCTTGATGAACTTTTGACCAAATATATCACGGATACTAGACTAGATGGTGGTGTTTTTATGAACCTTTATTTGTCTCCCAAAGATTATCACCGATACCACAGTCCATATGACTTCAAGCTGCTACAGCTAATCCATGTCGCTGGCAAGCTATATCCGGTTAACTTCAAATATCTCAACAAAAAGCGAAACCTATTTGTCCAAAACGAACGAGTTATAGCCGTATGTGAAACTGCCGAGAAAAAAAAGTTTTATATGGTATTTGTAGGGGCATTAAATGTAGGTAAGATGGTGTTTGAAGTAGAGCCAGCTATCCAGACAAACGGCAAAGCAAACGGCACTACTATATACAATTATGAAAAGATACAGATAAAAAAGGGCGAGTGTATGGGATACTTCAAGATGGGTTCAACCGTGCTTATATTTTGGCAAAAAGATATGGTATCGCTAGAAAATGTCAGTGCTCAAGATGTCAAATACACTGAAGTCATCGCAAAGACTCCAGATGTTTAGATTGTTTATCAGTCTGTTGTTTGGTGTTGTTTCTTTGTTTGCTTCAAATCAAGATATCCTGAGTGCACAGGAGGCATTTGCTGTCAAGTTTGAAAAGTCCGGCGATAGTTTAGCTGTAGATATAACACTAGGCGACAAGATCTATCTATATCAAAACAGTATAAAGCTAGAGATATTAAAAGATGGCAAGATGATAAACATAACCAAAGATATCAAGCTACCACCGACTACAAACTACCACGACGAAGAGGTATTTTTCGATATTTTAACTCTAAACATAGCTAGCAAACTATACGACAAAGCAGATAAAGTGGTGCTGTCTTATCAAGGCTGTAGCTCCGCTGGACTTTGCTATCAACCACTGAGTGCTGACTATATTCTCAATCCATCTATGGCGAAACCTACTTTAGACGAGACAGATAGTATCACAGATAGTCTAAAGACCGGTAACTTTTGGCTGGTGCTTTTGACCTTTTTTGGATTTGGATTGCTTCTGGCACTGACTCCTTGTATATTTCCTATGATACCTATATTGTCTAGTATCATAGTATCGCATAGCGAAAGTGAAAATATGAGTGCTACTAGAGGCTTGTATCTGTCGTTTGTATATGTGCTATCTATGAGTGTAGCATATACTATAGCAGGAGTAGTAGCAGGGCTTTTTGGAGCAAACATACAGACCGCTATGCAAAATCCCTATGTGCTGGTATCTTTTGCTATAGTTTTTGTCAGCCTGGCTTTTTCTATGTTTGGATATTTTGAGATAGCTTTGCCATCATCTTGGCAAACAAAGATAGACAAAATATCAAAAAACACACAAGGCAAAAAAGGTTCATTAGCAGTAGCTGTGATGGGCTTTTTGTCCGCTCTCATCGTAGGACCTTGCGTCGCTCCGCCACTAGCAGGGGCTTTGGTATATATAGGTCAGACAGGCGATGCCGTGCTAGGTGGTCTGGCTTTGTTTGTGCTGAGCTTTGGTATGGGTGTGCCACTGCTTCTTGTTGGACTAGGAGCTGGCAAATATATGCCAAAACCAGGTGGCTGGATGACAAAAGTTTCGCAAGTATTTGGTGTAGTTATGCTACTTCTAGCTGTGTGGATACTAGATAGGATACTACCTGCTTATATATCATTTGTGTTATTTGGTTTGGTTGGGATCATAAGTGGTATATATTTTGTCAGACAAAAAAACATCGCACTGAAAATAGTTGCTGTAGTATTGCTAGTATTTGGAGCGATAGGTTTCGCCGGAGCTTACAACGGCTCCGACAATATACTTAGCCCTCTACAAGCAAACAGTTCCAGCTCTCATTTGGGCTTCCAAAAAGTCAAGACCATAGAGGAGCTACTAAACATAGTCGAGCAAAACAAAGACAGTGTGGTCATGGTGGATTTCACCGCTTCGTGGTGCATAGGATGTCAAGAGTTAGAACAATACACTTTTAGCGACCCCATAGTCCGCGACAGTGTGTCTGGATTTGTCCTGCTTCAAGCAGATACTACCCACAACACAGAGGATGACAAAAAGCTACTCAAGCATTTTAAACTTTTTGGACCACCTGTGATACTGTTTTTCAAAGATGGAAAACTACTTTCAAACAAGATAGTAGGATACAAAAATCCAAAGCAATTTATTGAAGTGTTGGGAGCAAACGGTATATGATATCAGCTGTTGGGTATTTTTATCAATATTTTGAATTTTATGCTTATTTGTATCACATCTTGAGACCGCTTTCTATGAAATACTCCTAGACCCCATGAGTGCGGTGTGTCTTTTTGCTATAAATCTAACTTTGATTGTCTTTAATAATCTTTTGGATAGCTTTTTGTCCTGTGTCATTGATTTTTGAACAACTACACAAGTGACACATGGTTCGGGAAATCAAATCACCTTTAGATTAATTTATGCTTGATTGTGGTGTCCTCATTCTACAAAACCGATTTGTAACAATTTTTTATTCCTACCATCTAAACTACCTTTTGTAGTCCGTTCTTGCCTCTCTCCCAAGCTCCGCAGACTTTGAGACAATGCCTAGGCAACCTATCCGGAATCCATGGCACTTATCGCAGATATTCGCTAAAGCAGTACGCCTTGCTTTTCTGGCTTGGAGCCAAACATCGAACTGACGACAAACTGTAGATTGTCCTAAGTTTATCGATGTTTTCATGTTTTTTTGTGTAGTTTTGTGTTTGAAGTGATTTGCATGTTTGGCCCCAAGCCGGCTTCGGGGTTCCGAGCACATAATAGATTGTCCGAAGTTTGTTGCTAGTTTCTATGTTTAGCCCTTGACAAGTCTAGGGTTCCCGGATGATTGATTGTCTTTTGAAATATTTTCAAAACTAGCCGTGGCAGTTTGCCTTGGCAAAAGTTTCTGTGAAAAGTAGCCGTGGCGATTGGACGAAGTCCAAACTTTCTATAAAACAAGAGAATTGCTTTTTTTGAAAAATATATCTGTTAAAATGAGGCACGAACTAGTTGTTAGCTTTTGCTTCTATCTCGTTTGTGCCTTACTAGTAACTAGCAGCAAGTTGCTAGAGACTAGAAAATAAGTCTCAAGTCTTAAGTCTCCAGCTTCCAGCTTCCAGTCTCTAGTCTCTAGCAACTAGGATCTATTTAAATCTATGTGTAATCCTACCCTTGTCTAGACTATATGGAGTGATCTCCACCGTCACTTTGTCGTTGAGCAGTATCTTTATGTAGTGCATTCTCATCTTGCCAGATATGTGGCACAGCACCACTAGTCCGTTTGCTAGCTCGACATTAAATGTCGCATTTGGTAGCACCTCTATCACTTTGCCATCCATAGTTATCACATCGTTTTTTGCCATATTTACTCCTGTTTGGTCAGTATCTTGACCTTGTTGTTTATCATCGCCAGCTGATGCTCGTGATGACTCGTGCGAAGATTGTCTTCGCTTCTCACACTCCACTTGTCCTCTTTGTCTACTGCTGGTTTTGAACTTTTTTGACATACCATAGGCTCCAGACAAAACACCATACCGTTTTTTATCTTTGGACCTTGTTTTGGATTTGTGCCTTCTAGGTAGTTCAAAATCTCTGGATCGCTGTGAGCCGACCGACCTATACCATGACCACAAAAGTCAAAAAGTGGCACAAAGCCTTGAGACCGTATGTATTGCTCTATCTTGTGACTGAGCTCCTTAAATCGCATACCCACTTTTATATTGTCTATAGCATATCTCAAAGTATCTTTGCTACATTGTATCAGCTTGGCATCGGCTTTTGATATATTACCTATAGGTATAGTTACAGCCGCATCTCCGTACCAGCCGTTTTTTTTGCTACCAATATCTATACCCAATATATCACCGTCTTTTATTTTAGTATCGTCTGGAACTCCGTGTATGACCACTTCATTTAGCGAAGTGCATACAGCAGATGGAAAATCATACAGACCCTTAAACGATGGTTCATAGCCCAAACCTAGCAAAAACTTTTCGCCCATCTGGTCTATCTGGCGTAGGGTCATGCCTATTTTTATATTTGTCTGTAAGTGTTTTAAAGTTTTAGCAACAGCTTGTCCACACTTTGACATCTGTTCTATGTCGGAGGGTTTGTATAAAGCTATCGCCATGTATAAAATCTATAAACCAACAGCAGACAATGTGTCGTATTTGTTCATATATTGTTGTGCTTCTATTTTCCGCATAGTGTCTATAGCTACTTGGACGACTATCAGCACCGCTACACCACCAAAATAAAACGGCACACCCATAGATTGGACTATAAGCAACGGTAGTGTAGACACCGATGCTAGATATATAGAACCAAAAAATGTGAGCTTACTAGCAGTGCTGTTTAGAAACTCTGCCGTGCTTCCACCAGGACGAACTCCTGGTATAAATCCACCTTGTCGTTTGAGGTTTTCGGATATATCTTTGGCATTAAATGTGATAGATGCATAAAAATAAGCGAAAAACACCACAAACAAAAACATAAAGACGTTAAATGAATAGCTAGACGGACTTAATAGATCAGCTACCATATTGACATATTGGTTACTACTACCTTGTAGCAAAGTTCCAGGAAACATCAGTATAGCACTAGCAAATATAGGTGGTATCACACCACTTAGGTTTAGCTTGATAGGTATGTAGTTCATCACTCGTCTGTTTTGATTTTGCATCATAACTTTTCGTGAATAGGACACTGGTACTCTTCGCTCTCCTAGCTCTACATATATGATGAGACCAATAGTAGCAAATATAACCACAAGCATACCTATGACAGTGATAAAGTTGAGCTGACCGTTGTTGACCAAGTCTATGGTTCCGCCTATAGCACTAGGTATAGCCGAGACAATACCTGCGAAAATGATGAGTGAGATACCGTTTCCGATACCTTTTTGAGTTATTTGTTCGCCTATCCACATGAGCATGATAGTCCCTGCTAGCATAGATACGGCTGCCACTGCTACAAATGTATTCATATCTATAGTGATAGCACTTTGACCGCCAGCTCCTGTGAGCGAGTTAAGTCCCATAGAGACACCGACTGCTTGTATCAGTGTGATGACTATAGTAGTGTATCTTATGATCTGCATATATTTTTGCATGCCGTCTCGCTCTTTTTTCATCTTGCCTAGAGCTGGAAAAGTAGCTGCTAGAAGCTCCATGATGATAGATGCCGTGATATAAGGCATGATACCTAGCGAGATGATACTTAGCCTTTCAACAGCGTTGCCACTAAACATATTTATCATACCCAGTGCATTGCCAGAGTTTGTATCAAAAAACTCTTTTACTACATCTATATTGACTCCTGGCACTGGCACATAAGCTAGTATTCTATATACTAGTATAAAAGCAAAAGTTATAACTATTTTATTTAATAAATCTTTGCTCATATTTACTTGCCAGTGTGAGTTATATTCTCATCTTTTATCTTCAAAGCCATAGCTTTTGCTGTTTTGCCTATAAGCTTAACTTTGGTGATCTTTTTTGATACCGTATGCACTGCTCTTATGTTGTCCATAGTTATCTCCTCTAAGTTTGCTACAGACTTGACCTTGTCAACATTTATAGACATAGGTTTGATAACTCGTGAGAAAAATCCAACTTTTGGAAGTCGTTTGGCTAGTGGTAGCTGACCGCCTTCAAAGTTTCGTTTTATCTTGTATCCACTTCTTGATTTTTGTCCTTTGTTTCCCTTGCCTGCTGTCTTGCCATTGCCACTTCCTTGTCCTCGGCCTACTCTTTTTCTATTTTTTGTGCTGTTTTTTGCTGGTTTTAGATATTCTAACATTGTGTATGCTCCTTAACTTTTTATCTTGCTCAAAGCTTCGACAGTAGCTTGCACTAGGTTATTTGGATTGTTTGATCCTAGCGATTTTGCTATGATATCTTTGATACCTGCTAACATCAGCACTGGTCTAGCCGCACCACCTGCTATGAGTCCTGTTCCTTCGCTCGCTGGCTTTAGCAATATCTTGCTTGCATTGTATTTATACTCTATATCGTGTGTTATCGTAGTGCCTTTGAGTGACACTTTGACCAAACTTTTAAACGCATCGTCCAGACCCTTTTTGACAGCATCTGGCACCTCTTTTGCTTTGCCAGTACCGAAACCTATCGTGCCGTTTTTATCACCCACGACTACAAGTGCAGTAAAACGAAATCGCCTACCACCCTTGACTACTTTTGTCACTCGTCCTACATTGACCACAGCTTCTTCAAAGTCATCTCTATTTATAGCCATAATTATACCTTTATTCCATTTTCTCTTAAAGTATCAGCAAACTGCTTCACTACACCGTGATACAAGTATCCATTTCTATCAAACACTATTGCATCTATCTTTGCTTCCTTTAGATTGGTAGCAAACTGCTCGCCTATCTTTTTTGCATTTTCTACACATACAGACAGTCCCATAGTCTTGCTATGCACCGATGCAACTGTGTTGCCGCTTATATCGTCTATTGCTTGTGCCGATAAGTATTTGTTTGACTTAAACACAGAGACTCGTGGTCTTTGTTTGGTCCCGCTATCTATACTTCCTCGCACTCTTCTTTTTCTTTTTATTCTTAGTAAATTTTTTTTATTTATATCTTTTGCTCTGCTCATATCTTACCTTTTAGCTTGCTGTTTTACCAGCTTTTCTAACAATATGCTCATCAACATATTTGACACCTTTGCCTTTGTATGGCTCTGGTTTTCTATACCCTCGTATTATCGCGGCCGTCTGCCCTACTTCTTGTTTGCTAATACCTTTTATATGGACGATATTTTTTTCGACTGATATGTCTATATCGTTTGGTATCTCGTAGTTTATAGGGTGAGAATATCCTAGCTGTAGCTCAAGGGTTTTGCCCTTGACCGCCGCTCTATATCCTACACCGTTTATCTCCAGAGATTTAGCATATCCTTTCTCTAGTCCCTCTATGGCATTTGCCACCAGAGACCTATAAGTGCCCCAAAAAGCAGCACTTTGTGCTGTGTCGCCCACTCTTTCAAAGCTCAGCGACTCACCATCTATAGTAGCTTTGACTCTGTTTTTGGTATCTACTTCTATAGTTTTGTTGCCTTTTTTGACTACTACTACACCGGCTTTTTCTACTACTTCTACACCTTTTGGTATAGAGATTTGTTTTTTTCCTACTCTTGACATATCATATTCTCCTTACCAAACCGTACACAACACTTCACCACCAGTGTTGTCTTTGTAGGCTTTGTCGTTTGCTATCACACCTTGGTTGGTGCTTATGATTATCGTGCCGTGTCCGCTTTTGAAGTTTTTGACCTCTTTGGCTGACTTATATACTCTTCTGCCTGGCTTTGAAACTCTTTTGAGTTCGTTTATCACTGCACTTTCATCTTCGTCAAATTTTATCTTGACTTTTATAGTTTTTTTGTTGCTTTCGCCTTCGATTACATCAAATCCCTCTATATACTCTTTGTCGTTCAATACTTGGACGACACCTTCGACGACTTTTGAGTGAAGTAAAGTTGCAATATCAAGTTTCCTTGAAGATGCATTTCTAATCCTTGTCAAAGCGTCTGCGATCAAATCATTCATCATGGGCTTTTCTCCTTTTCCTTACCAGCTTGACTTTCTAACACCAGGTATCAAACCTTCGTTAGCCATCTTTCTAAAACACACTCTGCATAGACCAAAATCTCTCAATACTGAGTGAGGTCGCCCACATATAGAACATCTAGTATATGCTCTAGTGCTAAACTTTGCTACTCTTTTTGCTTTTGCTATCATCGATTTTTTTGCCATTAGTTATTTCCTTTTGTAAACGGCAAACCAAAAAGCTCCAGTAGCCTATATGCCTTTTTGTCATCGTCTGTGGTCGTGCTTATCGATATATTCATACCGTGTGTTTGGATAATATCATCATAATTTATCTCTGGAAACATCAGTTGTTCTTTGAGACCGAAGTTATAATTTCCTTTACCATCAAAACCATTTGCACCGAGACCAGCGAAGTCTTTCACCCGTGGCAAAGCTACACATATGAGCTTGTCAAAAAACTCATACATCTTTGCTGCTCTTAAAGTTACTTTAACACCTACAGGCATATCTTCTCGCACCTTAAATCCAGCTATACTTTTCTTTGACTTTATCACTATAGCTTTTTGTCCTGCTAGTAGAGATATAGTATCTTGGATATTTTGTATCAGTTTGCTGTCTTTCATAGCAAATCCAGTCCCCACAGATATGACTATCTTGTCTAGTTTTGGAGTTAACATCTTGTTTTCATTAAACTCTTGATGCAAAGCTGGTATTATCTCATCATTGTATTTTTTATAAAATCTTGCTTTCATCTATACTCCCTCTACTTTTTTGACATTTGATATATCTATTGGCATCTCTTTTTTTATGAAGCCACCCTCTGGGTTTTTGTCTTGGTCTGGCTTGATAGTTTTTGTGACCATCTTGCACTCTTTGACTATGACTTTTCTTTTTTGTGGATTGACAGACAACACTTCACCTGTCTTGCCTTTGTCATCGCCACATATTATCTGAACTGTGTCGCCTCTTCGTATCTTTAGTTTGTTTGCCATCATAACACCTCCGGAGCGAGAGAAACTATCTTCATAAACCCGCTATATCGCACTTCTCTAGCTACTGGACCAAATATCCTAGTGCCTATAGGGTCTTTTTTTTCGTCTATTATCACTGCCGCATTGTCGTCAAATCTTATAAGCGAGCCATTTTCTCTTTGAACTTCTTTGTGTGTTCTGACTATGACTGCTTTAATAACTTGTCCTTTTTTGACTTTGCCAGTAGGTATCGCCTTTTTGACCGATGCCACTATAACATCGCCTACAGAAGCATATCTTCGTTTAGATCCACCTAACACTTTTATACACATGATCTGTTTTGCTCCTGTGTTGTCGGCTACATTCAATCTAGTAAATCCTTGTATCATTATTTGACTCCTTTAGATACGACTTCGCCTAAGCGAAACGACTTTCTCTTTGATATAGGTCGGCACTGTACTGCTGTGACAACATCATTGATATCTAGTTGTGATTTTTCATCGTGTATCAAGTATTTTTTAAATCTTTTGACTGTCTTATGATATTTTGGATGCATCACTTTTCGTTCTACTACTATTGTAGCGGTCTTTATGCCGGCTACTTTGACTACTTTTCCGTGTATTGTTCTACCTTTTGCCATATATCCTCCTAGCCTAGTGCCGATATAGCTGTCTTTATCTTTGCTATATCTTTCTTGCAAACTCGCAAATCGCTTGTCTTTGTCAGTTGCATCGTCTTTTGTTTGACTTTTAATTCAAACAAAAGTAACTTCTTGTCCTTGAGAAGAGTTATCAGCTCTTCTTTGTTTTTCTCTTTTATCTCAGTATAATTCATCTTCCACCTCTGCTGTTATTATTTTTGTTTTAAATGGTAGTTTGCTTTTCGCTAACTTCAGGGCATCTTTGGCTAGCTGTATATCTACACCTGCTATCTCGAAACACACTCGTCCAGGTTTGATATTCATCACCCACTCTTCTACACTACCTTTACCTTTACCCATACGAACTTCAAGCGGTCGTTTAGTCAATGGTTTGGCAGGAAATACATCTATCCAAACCTTTCCTTGTCTGTTTATCTTTCTAGTCATAGCGATACGTGCCGCTTCTATCTGCCTAGAGTTGATACGACCATGTTCCAAAGCCTTTAAGCCCACTTCGCCTTGTGTCAAGCTGTGAGCACGAAACGACTTGCCACGGTTTCGGCCTTTCATCATCTTTCTATATTTTGTTCTTTTTGGCATTAACATATCTTAGTCACCTCTCTTGTTGTTTTTTGTGTCGGTTGAGGCTACAGCAGATTTTGATAGCACTTCGCCTGTAAATATCCATACTTTTATACCTATACAACCATATGTAGTATGTGCTTCAGCGAAACCGTAGTCTATCTTGGCTCGTATAGTATGTAGTGGCACTCTGCCTTCTAGATACCACTCGGTTCTAGCCATCTCAGCACCACCTAGTCGCCCTGCTACACATACCTTGATACCTTTTGCACCACCTTTGATAGCATTTTGCATGACTCTTTTCATAGCTCGCCGAAATGCCACACGCCGTTCTAGTTGTTGAGCTATATTTTCAGCTCCTAGCACTGCATTGAGAAATGGCTTTCTAACCTCTTTGATATTGACAGCTACTTCATCGCCTACAAGACGACTTAAATTTGTCTTGAGCTTCTCTACATCGGCACCTTTTTTGCCTATGATGATACCAGGTCTAGCCGCCACTATCGTCACTCTAGCTTTTTTCGATGTTCGTTCTATGACTACAGATGCTATACCTGCATAATACAACTCTTTTTTTATAAATACTCGTATCTTGTGATCCATAGCTATATTTGATGCCATAGTTGATATCTGCGGAAACCATCTTGAGTCCCAGTTTTTATTTATGCCTAGTCTTAGACCGATTGGATTTACTTTTTGACCCATTATTTTTCTCCTTTGGTTTTCGCTACTTCTACAAACACATGTGAGGTCGGCTTGTGTATCGGTGTAGCACTACCACGTGCACGCGGTATAAATCGCTTCAGCACGGGACCTTTTTCTACTATACAACTTTTTATAGTAGCTGTCTCTGCATCTAGCCCTGCATTTGCCGTAGCAGATGCCACCACTTTTGATATCACTTTAGCTGCTTTGTTTGGTGTAAAATCAAGTGTAGCGATAGCGACTTCTACATTCATACCTTGTATTTGTCTAGCTATCAGCCTAGCTTTTGTAGGAGAGAGTCGGATAAACTTCAATACAGCACTATTTTGGTTGTTGATGCCTTGAGCTTTTTTCTCTTTTTTGGTTAGTTTTTTTGTTCGTTTGTTGGCTCTAATATTCATCATATTATCCCACCTTTCTTTGGACTGAGCCTTTGTGACCTTTAAATGTCCTAGTAGGAGCAAACTCACCTAGCTTGTAGCCTACATGATTTTCAGTCACTTTGACAGGCACAAAATTTCTGCCATTGTGAACATTAAATGTCAATCCTATCATATCTGGTAGCACCATACTTCGGCGCGACCAAGTTTTTATAGGTTTTTTGTCGTTGTTTGCTATAGCTACTTCGACCTTTTTCGCTAGATGTCCATCTACGAAAGGTCCCTTTTTTATACTTCTTGCCATATTATCCTCCTACTTCTTTCTTCTTGATATTATTAGCTTATCGCTGGCTTTTTTCTTTCTAGTTTTGTAACCTTTTGTAGGCATACCCCAAGGTGACACTGGGTGTCGTCCTGAGTTTGTCTTGCCTTCGCCACCACCGTGAGGGTGATCTATAGGGTTCATAGCACTACCTCTTGTTTGTGGTCTTTTGCCCATGTGTCGTTGTCGTCCAGCTTTGCCTATGACTGTGTTTGAAAACTCTTCGTTGCCGACTATGCCTATGGTTGCCATACATACAGAGAGTATCTTTCTCATCTCACCACTAGGAAGTCGCACTATGACATACTTCTCTTCTCGTCCCATGACTTGAGCATATCCTCCAGCACTTCGGGCTATCTGTCCGCCTTTACCGGGCTTCATCTCTATGTTGTGCACCATTGTCCCTACTGGTATGTTTTGCAGTTGCATAGCATTGCCGGGTTTGCTGTCTAGTCCTTTGACACTAGCACTTATGTTATCTCCTACATTTAAGTTGGCAGGTTGGAGTATATATCGCTTTTCGCCATCTATATAATGTATCAAACATATACGACAGTTTCTATATGGGTCATATTCTATAGTCGCTACTTTGCCTACTATATCATATTTGTCTCTCTTGAAGTCTATGATACGGTACTGTTTTTTTGCTCCTGCTTCTCTGTGTCTGCTTGTGATTCTGCCGTTGCTGTTTCTACCCGCAGATGCTTTTAGCTTCTTGAGTAGTCCTCGCACTGTAGGCTTAGATGTGATATCACCACTATCCATCACTGCCATAAATCTTCTCGCTGGGGTTATTGGTTTAAATTTTTTGATCGCCATATATTATCTCCTAGACTGAAAGGTTCGCTATCTCAGCGCCCTGTGGTAAAGTTACATAAAACTTCTTATATCCAGGACGAGTGCCTGGTCTGCCTCTAAACTTTTTTGTCTTGCCTTGTTGGTTTAGTGAATTGACCTTCAGCGGGGTAATGTTAAAATACTCTTTGAAAACTTCTTTGAGATTGTTTTTGTTTACTCTTTGACTTGTCTGTACCACTACTACACCATGCTCTTGTTGTTCTATCGTTTTTTCTGTATAAAGTATCGTCTTTATGTCTGTTATATCTGCCATATTATACCTCTTTTGTCAAACTATCTAGGACTGATTTTTCCATCAGCACTGACCTATATGCCGCTATGAGATAGGCATTTAACTCTTGTTTTTCTATCATATAGCACTTTTGAATGTTTCTAAATGCTAGATATGTTTTCTCCTCTAAGTTTTCGACCACTATTAGCAGATCTCTCTGGTTTAGTTTGTCGAAAATTTTTCTTGCATCTTTTGTCTTGCCACTTTCTACAGATATCTTATCAATTGCAAAAAATGCTGACTTTTTTGCTTGTTCACTTATAGCATATTTGAGTGCTAAAAATTTCTGCTTTTTGTTGATCTTTTGTTCGTAGTTTCGTTTAGTAGAACCAAAAGCTTGACCACCACCTACAAATATTGGCGACCGCTTAGACCCAGCTCTTGCTCGTCCTCCGCCCTTTTGTGCCCATGGTTTCTTGCCTCCGCCTCGCACTGCTGATCTGTTTTTGGTCAATGCAGTGTTAGCTCGGATGCCACTTAAATATGATTTGACATACAAGTATAGATTGTGCTGGTTGATACCGTCAAATGACTCTGGTAGGTCATATACTGTCTTGCTTTTGGCGAAACTTTTTGTCAATGTTATTATCTTGCTCATCTGTTTACCTTTATCTTGCCTATAGCTCCGTTTGGTCCAGATACAGAACCTTTGAGCACCAATATTTTCGTAGCGGTATCATATGACACTACATCGCATCGGACAGAGTTGGTTATATTGCCGTATTGTCCGGGCATTTTCTTGCCTCTCATCACTCGTCCGGGCCACTCCGCATTTCCTATAGAGCCTGTCCTTTTGCCCATACGGTGTCCGTGGCTAGCTCGCCCACCTGCAAAGTTCCATCGCTTGACAACTCCTGTAAATCCTCTACCTTTTGTAGTGAAAGTTGACTTTAGATTTTTGGCTGTCTCTAGTGGTGCTGTGTCTATGTCTCCTACTTCTTCGTTGGCTACATTGATACTAGCAAATCTGTTGAACTCTTTGGCTAGATTATACTTTTTTTGCTTACCTTCTATCGCTTTGTTTAGTTTCTTGCCTTTGGTATAAGATACTATAGACTTGCCGTCTTTGTTTATCTCACATACTTTTGTATCCAAAACTTTCAACAATGTAACCGTAGTAGACGGCACAGACATAGTCCTGCTCATGCCTAACTTTTGTACTATAAATTCCACTATCTACTCCTTGTCCATAGATCGAACTTCTACATTTACTTCAGGAGCTAGATCTAGCTTCATAAGTGAGTCGACCGTGTCTGGTGTAGAAGATATGATATCTACTACTCTAGTATGCACTCGTATTTCAAATTGCTCTCGGCTGTCTTTGTTGACATGTGGCGACTTGATGACTGTGTATTTTCTCCGTTTTGTGGGCATAGGTATAGGACCTACCAGCTGTGCTCCTGTCCGCTTGACGGCATCTACTATAGATGCTATCGACCTGTCCAACACACGGTGGTCATAAGCTTTCAATCTCAATCGTATTTTTTCCATCTGTATCCTTTTTGAACCGATATAGTGATAAATTACATATACCAGTTTCAATTTTGTGAGCCAATTTTACCTAAAAATATTTAATCTTTCCCAATTTATAGCAATTTTGTGAAAATTTAGCATATTTTGTGTCCTTTATTTAAGGACAGACTAGAGACTAGAGACTAGCTTTTGCCTCTTTTATCCAGCCGTCTATCTTGTCTTGATTTGCTTTTAGCCATTTGGCAGCATGATTTTTGATATCTACCTCTTTGTTTTCGCCACTACTTATGAGCATATTTTCACCGCTTATATCGTTGACATCAAGCTTGATAAGCTCAAATAATTTGGCTATATCTTTGTGCTTGACTACACTTGCATTTGCTACGATTTTCTGTGAATTTATAGCAAATCCAAAGTCTCGTCCATTTGCCAACTTTGTCGACTTTACCACTGGGTGGGCTGATTTTTTGACTTGCAAAAACAGAACATCTTTACCAGGAGTTAGCTTGCCACTGACCCAATACGGTGTCCATGTATAGTATAAGATTGGCTTGCCTGTTTTGTATCTAGCTATAGTGTCGCTGATAATCGCTGAGTATTCGCCTTGGTTGTGTGTGATAGTGTCTCTAAGACCAAAAGCAGTAAGCTGATGTTCTATGACTTTCTCACAGCCCCAACCAGCACTACAACCTGCTAAGTCAGCTTTGCCGTCACCGTCACTGTCAAACAGTCCTGCGATTTTTGGGTCTTTTAGGTCCTCTATATACTTTATGTTATGTTTTTCGGCTGTTTTTTTGTCTATCAAGTATCCTTGTGCACAATTTGATATATATTCGCCAAACTTTTTGAGTTTTTTGTCTCCACCTGCGTTTTTTATCTTTGTGTTGTGTAGTGGGTCCCAGCTACTAGTCATGAAAAAAACATCATCGCTTTGTGAGTTGTCTGCTATAGTTTGATATGCTACTTCATATCCTACATCGTTAGTTATCTCTACTTCATAGCCTAACTGCCGGACTATGCCTACTGCTACTTCCATCTGGAAGTTTTCTTCTGCTATGCTTGGTTTAAGTGCAGTTATCTTGAACTTTTTTACCTCAGTTTTCTCAGCTTTTTCGACTATCTTTGGCGATACTTTCTCTGCCTGTTTTGGCTCCTCTTTTTTGCCACAACCTGTAGCTACTACTCCTATGATGGACAACAATATTATATTTGATATTATAATCTTTTTTATCATTTTATTCCTTTTTTTCTTTTTGATTTGATAAGTTTACTCTTGTAATTTTAAGCACGAAGCCTATAGGTCCTCTTTTGTGCCATACCAGTTTTTGACTATCTGTCTGACCCATGCTTTGTGTAAGTCTATCTAGCACTATAGCTAGCAGCACGATACCTAGCCCACCTACAGCAGCTAGACCGACATCTAGCCTACCTATGCCTCGTAGCACCATCTGTCCCAATCCGCCTACTGCTATCATAGATGCTATTACCACCATAGACAAAGCTAACATGAGTGTTTGATTTATCCCTGCCATGATTGTAGGCATGGCTACAGGTATCTGCACTCGCCATAGCATCTGTCTAGGTGTCGCGCCAAACGACCTACTAGCTTCTATCAAGTCATCTGGCACTTGTCGTATGCCTAAGTTGGTCAGCCGTATGAGTGGTGGCAAGGCAAATATGATAGTCACGATGACTCCGGGAACATTGCCTATACCAAACAGCATGACTATAGGTATGAGATATACAAAAGCAGGAGTAGTCTGCATGGCATCTAGCATGGGTCGCACTACTTTGTCTACTTTGTCGTGTCTGGCACTCATTATACCCAGTGGCAGTCCTATAAGTATAGAAAACAGCACCGCCGTGATGACAAGCGACAGTGTGATCATAGACTCACTCCAAGCTCCGATGAGACCTATGCATATCAGTGCAATAGCGGTGCCAAATGCTAGTTTTTTAGATGCTATTTGCCATGCGAGTAATACAAAAAATATGATGACAGCATAAGGCGACAACCATAGCAAAAAGGTCTCTATAGACTTGAGGACTAACTCTACAGGCATCTTGGCAAGTAAGAAAAAATCACGGAAATTTTCAACTACCCAGCCTATAGCACTGTTTGTCCAGCTATCAAACGGCACAACAGCTTCAGCAAATGGGTTTAATATATCAAACGAATTTGTCTCCTCTACTCTCGTAGCTTGTGACCAATCGACAGAAGAAGCCTTGTCTGCTTGGTCGGTTTGGGCATTGCCCCAAGGGTCATTTGCCATATGAGACTCCTTCGTCTAGTATGTTGAGCAATCTACTTTTGGATATAGTGCCTCTATATTTGCCTGCGTCACTCACCACTGCTACAGGATAGTTGTAGTTGGCTATATCACCCATGAAGTTTGATATCTGTGTATTTTCATTTATAGGTATCTGATCCACTACCGCATCTATCAAGTTGCCATTTTTGGCTTGTTGGATTTTGAGCGATTCTACAGTTACCAGTCCTATATAGGTGTTGTCCTTTTTGATATAATAGGCAAAATTTTCATCATAGTCAGATATATATCTCAATGCCGACTTAATACCAAATCCATCTCGCTGTATGATAGTAGGGCGGATTTTTCGCACTATGTGAGATGCACTCAACACAGATGTCACATCTACACCTTGGAAAAATGATCTCACATAACTGTTTGCTGGGTTGTTGATGATCTCATCTGGTGTGCCTATCTGAGCTATCTCGCCACCTTCCATGATAGCTATCCTATCACCTATCCTTATAGCTTCATCTAGATCATGTGATATAAATATGATGGTTCGTTTGCTCTCCTCTTGGAGTTGTAGAAGTTGATCTTGCATATTTGTCCGTATGAGTGGGTCAAGAGCTGAAAATGCTTCATCCATGAGCAGTATGTCTGGGTCATTTGCTAAAGCTCTTGCTAGTCCTACTCGCTGTTGCATACCACCGCTTAACTCATCTGGCATAGAGTTTTCGTAGTTTTCTAGCTCCACTTGAGCTAGAGCTGCTCTAGCTTTGCTATATCTGTGTGCTTTTGGCATCTCGCCTAGCTCTAACCCAAACGATACATTGTCTAGTATATTCATATGAGGCATGAGAGCAAACGACTGAAATACCATAGATATCTTTTTTCGTCTTGTATTTACGAGCTCTACATCATTTAGAGTTGTGATATTTTCACCATCTATGAAAACTTCGCCACTAGTAGGTTCTATGAGTCGGTTTAAAAGTCGTACAAGAGTTGATTTGCCCGAACCAGACAGTCCCATGACGACAAATATCTCGCTCTCGTAGACTTCAAAGCTAGCATCTTTGACACCTATAGTCGTGCCTGTTTTTGCAAATATCTCCTCTTTGTGTTTGCCCTCTTTTGACATAGTCAAAGCTTTTTTTGGATTGTCGCCAAAGATTTTGTATAGATTTTGGACTTTTAATTTTGGTTGCTTATCACTATGGATAGCTTCCCCTTTTTATTTTGATTTGGAAGTTTTTTAACTTCCTTTTATTTTGATATGAAAGTTTCTAAACTCTTAAGGTTAGATACACTACTTGATATAAATATCAAACAGTGGCGCGGTTGACGAGACTTGAACTCGCGACCTCCGCCGTGACAGGGCGGCATTCTAACCAACTAAACTACAACCGCATATATATGAAAAGTATCATATGGTGACCCCTAGGAGAATTGAACTCCTGTGGCATGGATGAAAACCATGAATCCTAACCGCTAGATGAAGGGGCCACTTATGGTGGTCGCTGTAGGACTTGAACCTACGACGTCTACCTTGTAAGGGTAGCGCTCTACCAGCTGAGCTAAGCGACCTCTCAAATCAAAACAGCTAGCAAAACTAGATTTTTAATTTACTTTTAATATAATTACAAATGGTGACTCGTGTTGGATTCGAACCAACGGCCACCTCCTTAAAAGGGAGATGCTCTACCAACTGAGCTAACAAGTCATCGTTTGAACGAACATTATACCATAAAAATATAAATCCAACTCACAAATCGCCGTTTTTTGCAAAATTTGTCTCAAAAGCCCTATATTATAAGGCTTCACAGCTTCGCTATAATTCCTGTTTTAGATAGTTTGCGGTCCAACTTTTGGTCGTTTTTTGGGTAGATACTATATATTCTGGTGAACCAGTAGCTACTATCTTGCCGCCTTTGTCGCCTCCGTTTGGACCCATATCGATAATATAGTCGGCATTTTTGACTATATCCAAGTTATGCTCTATGACTACGACTGAGTTGCCTAATCCTACTAGATGATGCAAAACTTTTGTAAGTCTATCTATATCGGCAAAGTGCAAGCCAGTAGTCGGCTCGTCTAATACATACAAAGTGTTGCCTGTGTCTCTTTTGCTTAGCTCTTTTGATAGCTTTATCCTTTGTGCTTCGCCACCACTTAGAGTGATAGCATTTTGTCCCAACGATATATAACCCAACCCCACATCTAGCAGTGTCTTGAGTATTGCGTTGAGTTTTGGATGTTTTGCAAAAAATTCAGACGCTTCAGCTACACTCATCGCTAGCACATCAGATATAGACTTAGCTTTGTATTTTACTTGTATCGTTTGTTCGTTGTATCTTTGTCCTTTGCACTCTTCACACTTGACCATGATATCTGCTAAAAAATGCATAGCTATCTTGATCTCGCCCTCGCCCTTGCACTTCTCACACCTACCACCTACTACATTAAATGAAAATCGTCCTATACCATATCCTCTAAGTTTCGCTTCTTTTGTCTGCTCAAAAAGTTTTCGTATCTCGTCCATAAGCCCCGTATATGTCGCTGGATTTGATCTAGGAGTTCTACCTATGGGGCTTTGGTCTAGATATATGACTTTGTCTAGTTGGTCTAGTCCATCTATAGCGACACCATCTACTTTGTCTATCCTTTTGGCTCTGTTTAGTAGCTGCTTGGCTACTGGCAAAAGTGTCTGAAGTATCAGCGATGATTTGCCACTTCCACTTACACCTGTGACTGCTACGAAATTTTTGAGCGGTATTTTGACGGAGAGTTTTTTGATATTATTTATATTTACATTTTCCATAGTTATGAAGTTTTTTTGTGGTCGTCTAAAATAATACTCTATCTTTTTCTCACCATTTAGATATTGTGCTGTCGTGGTGCTAGACTTGAGAAGTTGTCGCATATCACCTTGAAATACTATCTCTCCGCCATCTTTGCCAGCTAGTGGTCCTATATCTACTATGTAGTCTGCCTCTTTCATAGTCTCTTTGTCATGCTCTACTACTATGACTGTGTTGTCTTTGTCTCTTAATGCCTTGAGAGTTTTGATAAGTTTTTTGGTATCTTTTTCGTGTAGCCCAATAGATGGTTCATCTAGCACATACAGCACTCCTGTAAGCCCTGAGCCTATCTGTGAGGCTACTCGTATCCGTTGGGCTTCGCCACCACTTATGCTTCTAGCATCTCTACCTAGTGTGATATATCCTAGCCCCACATCGTCTAGAAAATAGAGCCTGTCTCGTATCTCTTGGAGTATTGGAGCAGATACCATAGCGGATATTTTGTCAAAATAGTCGAAGTTTGAGACCTTTTTGAAAAACTTATAAGAGCTCTCTATAGGCATATCTAGTAGCTTTGATATATTTTTGCCTGCTACTTTGACGGCTAAAGAGGAGCTGTTTAACCTATAACCGCCACAGCTACTACATATCTTTTCGGTCATATATATGCCTCTATCTTTATCATCTTTTATCATCTCATATGCTAGCTTGACTATGCCTTGCCATTTTCGTTTGAGTCTGTGTCGTTTCCAAGTAAAGGCAAACTCATCTGCTGTGCCGTGCAGGACTGCTCGCCTTTGAAAACTTTCCAAAGTTCCAAATGGTATATCCATATCTATATCAAATGATTCACAAAAGGCTTTGAGCATCTTGAAGTAGTAGCTTTTGTTGAAGCCATAAAACACTCTGATCGCTCCATCGTTGATAGTCAGCTCATCGTTGATAACTTTTGACATATCAAGAGAGTATCGTATGCCCAAACCATCGCATGATACACAAGCGCCCTTTGGTGAGTTAAAGGAGAAGCTTATGGGTTCTAGCTTTTCATACGATATTTTACAGTCAAAACAAGCCATATGTTCGCTATAGTGTGTGTGCTTGGGGGCTTGAAGCTCTTCGTGATTTACTATATCTACTTCTAGCTCACCAAAACTCTCTATCAAACCTCGCTCTACACTTTGGGCTATTCGTTGTTGGTTCTCTTTGGATATGACTACTCTATCTACTACTGCTTTGATAGTGTGCTTTTTTGTTTTGCTGAGAGTTATATCTTCGTCCAACCGCACCAGCACACCGTCTATATATGCCCTGACAAAGCCTTTGGATTTGAGATTTTCTATCAGCACCTCGTATGAACCCTTTTTCTCTTTTACAACTGGAGCTAGTAGCACCGCTTTTGCTCCTGTGGGTAGTTGTAAAACCTGATTTATGACATCCTCTTTTGTCATTTTGGATATAGGTTTGTCACAATCATAGCAGTGTTGAGTGCCAACTCTAGCATATAGTAGTCTAAAATAGTCATAAATTTCTGTGATAGTCCCCACTGTTGAGCGTGGATTTTTGCTAGTAGATTTTTGGTCTATAGCTATAGCCGGAGTTAGTCCTTCTATTTTTTGGACATCTGGTTTGCCAAATTTGTCCAAAAACTGTCTAGCATAGGAGCTTAAACTCTCTATATATCGCCTCTGTCCTTCGGCATATATGGTGTCAAATGCCAGAGTTGATTTGCCACTACCACTTAACCCTGTAAACACTATGAGTTTGTTTTTGGGTATGCTTAGGTTTATGTTTTTGAGGTTGTTTTCATTTGCTCCGTATATATCTATAGTATCATAGTTTCGTTTATTTGTCACCATCTATCTATATAGGTCTATGATTTTTTGTTTGAGTTTGTCTATGGTGAAGCCATATTTATCTAGTAGGTCGCCATCTTTGCCACTACTACCAAAACTATCTATGCCTATGACATATGATGCAAACTTATAATACTCAGTGGCAGTTGCCATCTCTACAGCTATCACTGTGGTCTCTTTGTCTAGTATTTTATCTATATATTCCTGTGGTTGTTCGCACAACAGATCAAAACATGGCACTGAAACTATGTTGCAGATTATGCCCACCTCTTCCAAAGCACAAGCTGTTTGTAAACACAACATAACCTCACTTCCACTAGCCATCATCGTCACATTTGCCTTGTCCCTTTTGGTCAAAAGATATGCTCCGTTTGATACTTCGCCGTATTCTTTGACAGGTTTGAGAGTTTTAAGCTTTTGTCTAGTCAGCACAAATGCAGTAGGACTATCCAAGCTCAGTGCCTTTTTCCAACACTGGATATTTTCAAAAGCATCAGCAGGGCGAAATGTATAAAAATTTGGCATAGAGCGAAACTGGCTTAGCTGTTCTATAGGTTGGTGAGTAGCACCATCTTCTCCTACAGCTATACTATCGTGAGTCCATATAAAATGTTGTGGTATATTTGACAAGGCCGATATACGACAAGCCGGCTTCATATAGTCGCTAAACACAAAAAAGGTCGCCGTATATGCACGAAATAGTCCATATAGATTTATAGCATTTGTTATAGCGCCCATGGAGTGTTCCTTTATACCAAAGTGTATGTTTCTGCCTACAGGAAAGCTGCCCATATCTAGTAGCTCTGTCTTGTTTGATGGGGCTAAGTCGGCACTACCACCTATAAACGATGGCAAAGCAGTGGCTATAGAGTTAAGTATCTGGTGGTTGCTGTCTCTGGTGGCTATATCTTTGGTCTTGCTAAAGTTTGGATATACAATATTATCAAAGTTTTCATCTGTAAATGTCGCAATTTTTTGTATAGTGTCACTACTTAAGCTATCTTGCCATGCTTTAGCTAGCCCACAAGCTCTTTTGTCAAAGGACTTTTTGGTTTCGTCATCTATATAAAATATTTTATCTGGATCTAGTCCGGCTTTTTGTTTGGAGAGTTTTATCTCATCTATCCCTAGCGGACTTCCGTGTGTTTTAGAGCTACCTTCCATACTAGCAGAACCTTTGCCTATAGTTGTCCTAGCTACTATGACCGTGGGTCGGTCGCTATTTCTTGATTTTACAAGACTGCTATCTATCGCATCAAAATCGTGACCGTCTATAGTCAAAACATCAAACCCAATCGCTTCAAATCTTTTGGGTATATCCTCATCCCATGCTATATCAGTATCGCCCTCTATGGTGATATCGTTGCTATCATATATCAATGTCAGGTTAGACAGCTGGTGTTTGCCAGCAGTTGAAAGTGCTTCGTAGCTTATGCCCTCTTGTAAGTCGCCATCGCCACACAGACAATAGATATGATGGTCTATGACTTTGTCGTTTTTTATGTTTAGTTGGTTTGCTGCATATAAGCTAGCCATAGAAAATCCTACAGCATTTGCTATACCTTGTCCTAGCGGTCCTGTAGTTATCTCCACTCCACTAGTGTGTCCATATTCTGGGTGTCCGGGAGTTTTCGAGCCTAGTTGTCTAAAGTTTTTTAAGTCTTCTAGCGATATATCATAGCCCCATAGGTGTAGCAAACTATATGTCAAGCTAGATGCATGACCTCCGCTAAACACTATACGGTCTCTGTTGAGCCATTTTTCACATGCAGGGTCTAGCCGTATGTGCGAACTCAATACAGTAGCGACATCTGCTAGACCCATAGGAGCTCCGGGGTGTCCGCTGTTTGCTTTTTGCACCATATCGGCACACAAAAATCTCAATATATTTGCTCTGTGTTGTAGTGGGTTGTTTGACATAATCATCCTAATTTTTGACAATTGTATCTAAAAAATATAAAAGTGGTGAGTGTTGGGATAAAATTAGCAAAAGTCCGCTAGAAAAATATCTAGCAAACTTGCTTTGAAGTGTTGCAGTGTTTAGTTTACTGCAGCTTTGAGCTTAGCACCCACTTTAAACTTAGCGACAGTAGATGCTGCTATGTTTATATCTTTTCCTGTAGATGGGTTTCTACCTTTTCTAGCCGCTCTTTTTGAGGTGCTAAAAGTTCCAAAACCTATGAGAGAAACTTTTTCTCCTTTTTTCAACTCTGCTGTCACAGTTTCTGTGAAAGCTACTAGTGCCGCCGCCGCATCTTTTTTCGATATTCCAGCATTTTGTGCTACTGCATCTACCAATTCAACTCTTGTCATATTTCGTCCTTTTTTTCAAATAAAACTTAGTAGGATATTCAAAATTCCTAAAAAATTTCCACATTATAGCACAAAAACCTTAAAACAACTACAAATAATCAATATTTCCGTAAAATTTAGCAAAATTTAGCAAAATTTGTTTAGTTTTATAATTTTTAGATAAAATGGCTTACTTTTTATTTTGTATTGAATACTTTTGTTAAATGCTAAGTCTTGAGGGAGTTTTATCTTTTGAATATAATCCACAAGTTTTTGTGGTTGGTTTTGCTTCTCGCAGGGCTTGGTATTGGACAGAAGTATTCTACAATATATTAAGAACTCACATATAACAATTCTAAAAAGGTTGTATCATCACAAGTGGTGGTATAGATGGTTATAGAGGAATAAACCTAAAAAAGGGCAAAGCCCACAAAGAAGGACAAAATATGGTAACGATGAAAGATTTACTTGAGTGTGGTGTGCATTTTGGACACCAAACTAGAAAATGGAATCCAAAGATGAAGAGATTTATCTACGGAGTTAGAAAAAATATATATATAATTGATTTGCAAAAATCACTTAGATACTTTAGATATACATACAACTTAGTGCAAGAAAGTGCCAGCAAAGGCGAGACTATGATATTTGTAGGTACGAAAAAACAAGCCCAAGATGCTATAAAAACAGCAGCCGAAAACTGTGGCATGCCGTATGTCAACAACCGTTGGCTTGGAGGAATGCTCACAAACCATGACACTATCAAAAAAGGTCTAAGAAAGCTAGAGATCATCAAAAAGATGAAAGAAGAGGGTCAAATGGATCTGCTGACCAAAAAAGAAGCATTGATGTTAAGTAGAAAAGAGATCAAGCTAGAAGCATATCTAGGCGGTATCAAAGATATGAAAAAGATGCCTACATCTATGTTTGTCATAGACCCAGTCAAAGAAAAGATAGCGATACTAGAAGCTAGACGATTGGGCATAAAAGTTTATGCTCCTATAGATACAAACTGCGATCCAGATATGGTTGATTTTCCTATTCCTGGTAATGACGATGCCATCAGATCTATAGAACTGTTTTGCAATGAAATATCAAATGCCATAAACGAAGGCAAAGCTCAGTATGTAGAAGAATATGAAGAAAAAGCAGACCAAAGACCAAAACCAAGAAAAAGAAGAGAGCCAACAAAAGACAAAACGGCAGAAAATATAGATAGCGATACAAAAATCTCTGACACAGAGCAACCAAAAGTAGACAAGATATTAAACAACGATACAGCAGAACATAGCACAGATGAAACTGTCGCAGACAAAGAGACAGCAGAAGAGAAAGCACCCAAAACCACACAAGAGACACAAGAGCCTGTAGAAAAAGTCAAGCCAAAAACAAAGCCAAAAGCCAAAAAAGAAGAAGTCAAAACAGAACCAAAGACAGAAGCACCAAAGCCAAAAGCAAAACCTGCTGCCAAAAAAGATGAAGTCAAGACAGTAGCGAAGCCAAAAGCAACTGATGCCGACAAAGATGATACAAAAACAGAACTAGAACCAAAAGCAGAAGCGACTACAGATACACAGGAGGACAAGTAATGTCAGCAACTCCAAAGCTCATAAAAGAACTACGAGCCATATCAGGCGCTGGTATGCTTGACTGCAAAAAAGCGCTCATAGAGACAGGTGGCGATATAGATAAGTCACTATTGTTTCTACGAGAATCAGGACTAGCAAAAGCAGCGAAAAAAAGTAGCAACATAGCAGCAGAGGGTTTGATATCTATGTTTATAAACGAGACTTTTGACAAAGCAACTTTATGTGAGATAAACTCTCAGACAGACTTTGTAGCTAAAAACAAAGAGTTTTTAAATCTATTGTCACAAATCACCACACATATACACAACACACAAGCCGACAATACAGAGGAGCTAAATGCTACGACTATAGATGGTGAAAATTTTGAAACATTTCTAAACAGTAAAATAGCTATTATAGGCGAAAATATTGTAGCACGAAGAATGGTAAATATAAATATATCTGGCGGAGTAGTAAATGGCTATCTCCATACAAATGGTAAAGTAGGAGTGCTACTATCGGCTACTTGTAGCGATGAAGCTAGAGACAAGACAAAAGCACTGCTCAAAAACATAGGTATGCATGCTGCCGCTATGAAACCAAAGGTCATATCACACAAAGATATAGACGAGACAACTATACAGAGCGAAAACAAAGCTATCATAGCAGACACTATCAAAGAAAACGAAGAGTTAGCGAGACTCAAAAAAACTTTGAAAACAGTGCCACAGTTTGTTAGTCGTTCGCAACTCACTCAAGAGATATTGGACAACCAAAAGATACTGTTTGAAGCGGAGCTAAAAGAACAAGGCAAGCCAGAAAAGATTTGGGACAAGATAATACCCGGTAAACTTGCTAGATACATAGAAGACAACACACAGCTAGACAACACTTATGCACTGTTAAGTCAAACCTATGTGCTAGATGATAGCAAAACTGTGCTACAAGCTATAAGTGATACTGATCCATCTATCAACATAGTGGATTATGTTATATTTGAGTTAGGCGATGGTATAGAGAAAAAAGAAGAGGATTTCGCCGCAGAAGTAGCTTCGCAGATGAAATAGATGAATAGTTTTGACCTAGGAACTCCTATATTACAAACAATCAACATATCAAAGAGATTTGACTATATGTTGTTTGAAAACCTAAATATTGGTTTGCATCTAGGTCAATCTATCGCTATAGTTGGCGAGAGTGGCTGTGGCAAATCAACTTTGCTAAATATCTTGTCTACTTTATTGTCGCCAGATAGTGGTACTGTTATATATAACAATCAAAACCTATACGACAACAATGCTCAAAATACAGCTGCTATTCGTCGAGATAGTTTCGGTATCATATTTCAAGCTCATTATTTGTTTCGTGGTTTTACCTCTTTGGAAAATCTAACCATAGGTTCGCTACTAAGCGGACATGAGATAGACCACGAGCTACTAAAAGCACTAAATATAGACCACATACTAGACCAAAATATAGGTCAGCTAAGTGGCGGACAACAACAACGACTCTCAGTTGCTAGGGTGCTTACGAAAAAACCTACGATAATATTTGCCGACGAACCCACTGGTAACTTAGACAAAAGCACAGCTAACGATGTATCAAATTTGCTTTTTGATTATGTATCTACAAACGATGCTGCTATGGTGCTAGTCACTCACGATAGAGCTCTAGCTTCTATGTGTGATATAGTCTATGAACTTGACAATCATATATTAAAAGAACTTTAAAATACCTCCAAACTCACTCAAAAATACTCCCTGAATACTATAATTTTTCACAAAAATATATTTTTTTGAGATAATTTAAGTATTTTTTGGTATTATAGCCCAACATTTCAAAAAGGAGAAATATGTCAAACGAGACAAAAAGAAGAGACTTCATAGGTATGTCTTTTGGTGCGGTAGCTGCTGTAGGCGGTGCTATATCGCTAGTAGGTATGAAAAAGGCTTGGGACCCGTTGCCATCGGTTCTAGCGGCTGGATTTACAAAGATTGATCTAGCAGGTATAGGTCTAGAACCAGGTAAGCCTCAGACTTTTAAATGGCGAGACAAACCTATATTTGTGTTGCTAAAGACAGCAGATATGAAAGATTTTGATGGTGATTTGGTGATAGGGGACAAACGATACACTATAGCGATAGGGCTTTGTACCCACTTAGGATGCATTCCTGCATGGAAAAAAGATGTATGGAAATGTGCTTGTCATGGCGGAGAGTTCAATGCAAACGGCGAGGAGACTTTCGGTCCTCCTCCCAAACCACTAGTAGTGCCACCATTTAGTATAGATGGCACAGTGCTGACACTAGGCGAGACTGGCGAGCAATCTGCTGCTATGATAAAAGCAAGAGTTTAAGGAGTATATATGGCGAAAATTAACGAATCTCTATTTAGTGTAGAGGGCTTGGACAAACGACTTGCTATCAAGAAGTTTTGGAAAGTGATGATGACAGAATACTGGATACCAAAAGATATAAACTTCTTGTGGGCTATGGGTGTGGTGCTAGCTGTCACATTTAAGATACTTATAGTTACAGGTATATTTCTCATGATGTATTACAAACCAGATGTCAATCTAGCATTTGATAGTGTGAACTATACTATCATGCAAGAAGTGGGCTATGGTTGGCTGTTTCGACATATGCATGGAGTCGCTGCCTCTGTCATATTTTTGGTGATATATATACATATGTTTACAGGTATTTACTATGGTAGTTACAAAAGAGGTAGAGAGATGATATGGATATCTGGTATGCTGTTGTTTGTGGCCTTTAGTGCTGCTGGTTTCTCTGGATATATGCTTCCTTGGGGACAGATGTCCTATTGGGCGGCTTCAGTTATCACCAACTTATTTGCTGGCGGATCACTAGAAGCATGGGGGCTTGTAGAGTGGATACGAGGTGGATTTGCTGTCAATGATGCTACTTTGACTAGATTTTATATGTTGCATGTATTTTTGTTGCCTTTGACTATATTGGGTATCATCGTGCTACACTTTTATACACTACGAATACCACATGTCAATAACCAAAACAGTGAAGAGATAGACTACGATGCCGAAGCAGAAAAGTATCTCGAAGGACACAAAAAAGAATCAAAAGTCATACCATTTTGGCCTGTATTTTTGAGCAAAGATTTTGCTGTGCTTGGAGTGTTTTTGATATTTTATTTTTATTTGGTATTTTTCAACTACAACTTCGCTATGGACCCTGTGAACTTTGACCCTGCAAACTCTATGGTCACACCAGCTCACATATATCCTGAGTGGTATTTCCTATGGTCTTATGAGACCTTGAGAGGACCATTTTTTGATATATTGGGTATGAAAGCTATGGATATAGGACTTATAATATTTGCTTTTGCTCAAGCTGCATTTTTGATAGTGCCATTTTTGGATAGAGACCCAGATATATTGCCAGCACACAAACGACAGAAGTTCCAGATATGGTTTTGGGTTATGATATTGGATATGATGGTGCTAACCGTATATGGCAAACTACCGCCAACCGGAGCAAATGCTTGGGTAGGATTCGGTGCTACACTTATATTTTTGGCTCTGTTTATATCTATGCCATTTATCACAAAATCAGATGCTAAAAAAAGAGGAGTATTATAATGAGAGAGTTTAAAATATTGGCGATATTGGTCGTCTTTACAGGTATATTGTATTGGGGAGTTGAACCATTTGCGCATAGTCAAATGCACGAGCATGTAGATAAACCTGATTATAGCTTCAAAGAGCTAAAAGGTCTAGGCGATCTGAAAGGTGATGCAGCTAACGGCAAGACTCTAGTAGAAGCCAACTGTATCGCTTGTCATAGTATAAAAAGTGCCAACTTTCCACCACTTATGGACGATGCTACAAGTGCTGCTTCATATGGTGTAGTGCCACCAGATCTAGGTTCATCTGGCTTGATATATAGTGCTGACTATCTAGCCGCATTTATAAATGATCCAGCAACAGCTACAAACACCAAACACAAGTTTGTAGACGGTGTAACTCATCCTATGCCATCATACAACTGGATGCCACCTCAAGAGGTAGCAGATATGGTAGCATACTTGCAAAGTATAGCACCAAAAGAGCTATCAAACAAACAAGTATTTGCCAATGCATGTCAGAGATGTCATAGTATCAAATACGGCGACTTTTACGGCGGTAGTATGAAAGCTAGAAGTGATGTATCGAAATATATGGGTGCAAAAGCTCCTGATCTATCTCAATACATAAGAAGTAGAAGCAAAGACTACTTGCACGAGTTTATCAACAACCCACAAAAGCACTTAGCAGGAACCTCTATGCCACGAGTTGGTTTGACCAAAAAGGCAGAGGAGCAAGTCATAACCTATATGGAAAATGTAGGCGACAGCAAAAAACAAGACAGAGAAAATCTAGCATGGCCATTTTTGGGCTATCTGCTAATCTTTGCTATATTTGCATGGTTGTGGAAATTTAAAGTTTGGAGAGATGTACACTAGAGACTAGGGACTGGTGGCTTGGAGGCTGGAGACTGGTTTTCTAGTCTCTAGCAGCTAGATACCAGCTACTAGCAAGGCACGAGTGAGACAACACCAATGACTAACACAAAATACTACTGTGGGGATTGATATCTCCTTGCCGTTTTTTTATGTCGCTACTACGACAAAAACTATCACAAACCTATGAACTTGTTGTTTAATAGAGGGTGTGTTCAATTATGTTTTTGCTTTGGTGTTTTTGATATTATCGCTTTGACTAAACTCTATTAGCTGTGATGTTGTCTTGATATCTGTCGGCAAAAACTTCAAACAGATATCAAATATATCTTTGGTGCTCATAGCATCGCTATAGGCTCTATGATGGTCGCTTATGTTGATACCTAGAAAATCTTTGAGATGTCTTAGACCGTATTTTTCTGTGTTAATAATCCGCTTTGATAGATCTATTGTGCACAACCTTGTATTTGCTATAACTTGCAAACCCTCTTTTGCTAAGCTATGGTTGATAAACTTATAGTCAAACTTCACATCATGTGCTACAAAGACACTATCACCTAGAAACTCTACAAACTGTTTGAGCACTTGTGATAGTGGTGGAGCTGTGTATAGCATATCGGTATCTATGCCTGTGATACGGTGAATATGTGTCGATATGTTGCTACAATACACCAAACTCTCAAATCTATCTATAGTTTGTCCGCTTTTGTATTTGACAGCCCCTATCTCTATGATCTGCCCGCAATTTTTGATACTGTCGCTACACTCTATATCTACTATACAAAACTGCTGGTCTGATATGTGTGTGATAGTGGGTCTATAATACACCACATCATCTATGATATCAAGAGCAAATCCACTATCAACTAAAAGTTCCAACTCTAGTGAAGTATCACAAAATGTAGTCTCGCTTTTGCATAAAAATTCTAGAAACCTGTCCATAGGTATGGGAGCTTTGGTGAGGAGTTTTTGAAGTCTATCTAGATATTGCACGAGCATTGTCGCAAAATTGTTTGAGTTTTTGTGGGTCTTTTTGACCTATAGTTTGTTCTACGCCACTACTGACATCGGCTCCACAAAAACCATAATTTTTTAGTTGATATAAGTTTTTGTGTGTTAGTCCTCCGGCTAAAATAATCTTTGAGTTATCTTGATATTCAAACCACTGTAGCTGCAATCTTTTGCCTTGACCGCCATACTCATCTACAAAACTATCCACTATATAAAATTTGTCATGGTCTAGCACTATATCATCTATCTGTTTGGCTCGGATGACTTCTATGTATTTGACTTCTAGTTTCTCTTTGAGTGTATCATCGCAGTTAAAATGTAGCTGTGCTATATCTATGCCGGTTATTTTTGATATATCGTTTATCTCATCTGCTGTGTGATTGACAAAAAGTCCAAAATATTTGACAAATGGTGGGAGTTGTTTTATAATATCTTGAGCTTTTTGTGGAGCTATATATCGTGGGCTTTTGTCATAAAACACAAAACCCAAAGCATCTGCTCCGCTGTCTATGCTGTGTATAGCATCTGCTAAGTTTGTGATACCGCAGATTTTGACAAACATATATTATCGTCTGTTGTTTCTGCTTCTATCGCCACCACCACTGTTGTCGCCGTCTCTCCAGTTTCCGTGGTCATCGTTTCTTTTAGCTCTACCATCTCTACCTCCACCATCTCTGCTTCTGCTATCTCTACTTCCGCCTCTACTACTTCTACTTCTACTTCTACCATCTCTGCTTCCGCCTCTGTCGTGTCGCCCTCGTCTACTTCCGCCTCTTTCATCTTTGGTTCTTCGTCTTGATCTTGCTTTTGCTTTCATCTCACTATCGTTTGGCTCGCCCAACTCTAGCTTTCTGCCGTTTATTCGTATCTGTGAAAGCTCGTCTATCCTGCTATCTACTAAGTCATCTGGCAGATCAACCGTGCTAAATATATCGTATATCTCTATCTTTGATATCTCATCGCCATCTAGTTTGCCTTCGTTTACCAATGCCCCTACGATATTGCCTGTCTTTACACCGTCTTTTGACCCTACCGATAGTCGGTATCGTTTAAATCCATCTTTGATAGTCGCTGGTACATCGCCACTGTTGTTGTAGTCTACATTTTGTTCTTTGACATCTTTGAGCTCCAGTGGGTCACCGCCTCTGGCTATCTTGGCTAATGCCCCTGCTATCTCTATAGCTGGTATATTAAATTCATCTTGGTAGCTTTGGACTATGTCATTGTAGCTTTCCAAACCATTTTTGTTTAGCACTTGGGTTATCTGCTCTTTGAATCTTGTGACACGGTTGTCGTTGATATCTTTGACCGATGGCAAGCTCATCCTCTCTATCGGTTTTTTGGTTGCTTTTTCTATAGCGCGAAGCAAGTTTCTCTCTCGTGGAGCTACAAACAGTATAGCCTCGCCAGTCTTGCCTGCTCGTCCAGTCCTACCAATCCTGTGGATATAACTTTCGGTATCGTATGGTATATCGTAGTTTATGACATGAGTAATCCTATCTATATCTAAACCACGGGCTACTATATCTGTGCCTATAAGTATATCTATCTTGCCTTTTTTGAGCTGGTTTACCATCTTTTCTCTTTGAGCTTGATTCATATCGCCATTTAAAGCAGATGCGGCCAGACCTCTAGCACTCAAACTATCGGCTAGCTGTGTGGTCATGGATTTGGTTCGCACAAATATCAGCACTCCATCATATTTTTCTACTTCTAGTATCCTAGTCAAGGCATCTATCTTGTGTAGTCCGCTCACCATCCAAAACCGCTGGTTTATCGTATCGGCTGTGGCTGTCTTCATCTTGATGATGATATGCTCTGGATTATTTAGGTATCTGCTACTTATCTTTTTGATAGCATTTGGCATAGTAGCACTAAACAAAGCTATCTGTCTGTCGTCTGGGGTGTGTTTAAGTATCCACTCTATATCCTCTATGAAACCCATATTTAACATCTCATCCGCTTCGTCTAGCACCATAGTAGTGATCTCATCTATGACTAGTGTACCCTTTTTGATATGATCCATCACTCGCCCTGGAGTGCCAACTATGACTTGTGGATTTCTCTTGAGTCCTCGAAGCTGGACACCATAGTCTTGTCCGCCATATATAGGCAGTATGTGGAAGTTTTTCAAAAATTTTGAATATCCTTGAAAAGCTTGAGCTACTTGTATCGCTAACTCTCTTGTGGGTGCTAGCACTAGCACTTGCGGCTTTTTCTTTTTGGTATCAAGTGTAGAGAGTATAGGCAGTGCAAATGCTGCTGTCTTGCCTGTGCCTGTCTGAGCTTGTCCCAAGACATCGCCTCCTTTTAGCATATATGGTATCATCTGCTCTTGTATGGGTGACGGACTTTCGTATCCGGCTGCTTGAACTGCTTTTAAGACATTTTCGTCTAATTGCAGGTCTTCAAATGTAGTGTTTGTCAATATTTATCCTTTTATATCGCATTGTATCCAAAAAATATAAATCGTAGCAAGACAATACTAAGAATATTTCGTTATAGTATCAAAAAGGACAAATATGAAAACAAACAGCTTGACACAGCAGGAACAAAATATCATACTACACAAAGGCACCGAGTCGCCTTTTAGTGGTAAATACGACAAGTTTTATGAAGATGGTCTGTATAAATGTAAATATTGCGATGCGCCACTTTTCAAATCATCACAAAAGTTCGATAGCCAAAGTGGTTGGCCTAGTTTTGATGATAACCTATACAATAGTGTGCGTCAGATACCAGACAAAGATGGACAGCGAGTTGAGATAGTTTGTGCTAATTGTGGCGGACATCTAGGTCATCTGTTTAAAGGTGAGCAGATGACACCAAAAAGCACGAGGTATTGTGTCAATTCGTTGAGCTTGAGTTTTGTGCCAACATCTGACGACAAGTTTGACAAAGCATATTTCGCTGGTGGGTGCTTTTGGGGAGTGGAATACTTCTTTGAAAATCTAAAAGGTGTAATATCAGCAGTATCTGGCTATATGGGTGGCGATGAAAGCAGGACAACCTATCAAGAGGTGCTCAAAGGCAACACAGGACACCTTGAAGTAGTCCAGATAGCATATGACAAAACAAAAGTTTCTTATGAAGGTTTGCTGAAGTTTTTCATGCAAATACATGACTTTTCACAGACAAACGGTCAAGGTCCAGATATAGGGACACAATATCTCAGTGCGGTATTTACAAGTGACAAAGAGGAGCGCAAAACTATCAAAAAAGTGTTTGCTACTATTGAAAAATTGGGACACAAAGTAGCTACAACTATAGAACCACAGGCGAAGTTTTTCAAAGCTGAAAGTTATCATCAGGACTATTATCAAGGCAAGAACTCAAAGCCGTATTGTCATAGTTTCAAAAAGTTGTTTTAGAGTGTTTTGGACAATTTTTCTAAATATCTGGCAAAATCAGTCAGTATACAAGGTGATTGTGGTATAATTCAGTCAGTCAAACGACTGAATTTGAAAACTTATAGGAGAAAAGATGAAAAAAGACAAAATATTTGAGATAATAAATGATTGGAATTACTGGTTTAAAGATCTGCCAGAAACATTTTCAAGAAAACACTACGAGCAAGATATCAAACAAAAATCAAAAGCAAAAGAGATTATAGTCATAAAAGGAGTCAGACGAAGTGGCAAATCAACACTGCTCATCAACGAAATCAAAAGATTGGTAAAAGACGGCACAGATATAAAAAATATACTTTTTGTCAATTTTGAAGATCAGCGGTTCAGAATGTTTGACGAACAAACCATACTAGAAGATATCAAAAAAATCTACATAGAATACATACATCCAGTAGGCGATATCGTCATAATGTTAGACGAAATACAAAATATCAAAAATTGGGAACAATGGGTATTGAAAGAATACGAGCTAAACAACAATGCCATATATGTGACAGGCTCAAACTCGCATCTGCTTGGAGTTGAGTTTGGTACTGCTATAGGTGGTAGGTATCTTGATATAGAGGTATTTCCTCTAAGTTTCAAAGAGTTTCTGTCTTTTCTTGATATAAATATAAGCACAAAAGCAGAGCTCATACACAACACAGCAAAAACACAACAGCTGTTTAACAACTTTATAAAACATGGTGGATTTCCTAGAACTGCTTTGATAGATGATGAAACTTCGAAAAATGATATTATGAATAATTATTATGATTCTATACTGCTTAGGGATATAGTAGCAAGATATAGGCTCAAAAATTATCAAGTGCTTCATGAAATGTCTCTATTTTTGCTATCAAACAACTCCACAATAAACTCTTTGAATAAATTGAAAAATCATTTTTCTATATCTTTTGATACGGCGAGAGACTATATGGAATATCTTGTCAATAGCTATATGATTTTATCTATCGGTAAGTTTGACTATTCTTATAAAAAACAAGTGGCAAATCCCAAAAAAATCTACTCTATAGATACAGGCTTTTCAAATGCTGTCTCTTTTAATATATCTCAAAAAATTGGTGCTAACTTGGAAAATATCGTTTTTTTGGAGATTAGACGAACGACTCAAGAGATTTACTACTATAAGACAAAAAATGGATTTGAAGTTGATTTTTTGATAAAAAGAGAAAATTATATAGAGTTGATACAAGTTACTACTAGCTTAGAAAATGAAAAAACAGCTGATAGAGAGTTGAGAGTTTTTGTTGAGGCAAAAAAGGAGTTAAAAGAGCATATCAAAGCCAAGGTCATAACTTTTGATGATAGCAAAACAATAAATCACAACGGATTTGATATAGAGGTTATCAATGTATTGGAGTTTTTGTTGTTATAAGTTATCTGTAAGTTTTTCTGGCATTTCGTTATTTTTCTATAGTTAAGCAATATTTGATATAATAATATATTGTGAGTTTGTCCATGAGCACACGGTGCGAACACTTGGCACAGGGAGCGGCGACCCACTTGTGGGTCGGTAAGCGATAGTGCAAGTGAGACATCTAATGAAGTTAAAATTCTCTTGTGCCGAGCTTCAGCCTTGGTGCAAGAGAGAAATCGCAGACAGTATCTGCGAAATTTATGTTAAGTTGGTCGTATTATATTTTTTTGACACGAATATCAAACAAAAAAGAAAGAAGCTTTTATGAAACACAATCATCACAAAACAACTGGAGCATAAGAGAGCTAAAAAGTGAAAACTACTCAAGATGTGCGAACAGTCACTTTGTGATGTTTATTTAAGACTATTAAGATAAAATATCAAAAATGTAGGAGTTGAAGTATATGAGTCAAGCAAACACAACGCAAAAAAGCTTTAATGATAAATCGTTTTATAAACTCAAGAACAACACAAAATTATCAGAACTAGATGATAAAAAACCAAACTGGGTTGATAAAAAATTTGCTTATAAACAATCTAAAATACGACTAGCAACAATGTTTTCAGGTATTGGAGCTGTTGAGTTTGCTATGAAAAGATTGAAGCTAAATCATGAAATTATTTTTGCCTGTGACAATGATAAGTTTGTCAAAGAAAGTTATTTTGCAAACTATCATATAAACGACCAAAACTGGTATAATGATGTGCTAGATATCAATGGTAAAAAATACACAAACAAAATAGATTTGCTTGTAGGAGGAAGTCCTTGTCAATCTTTTTCAATGATAGGAAAAAGAAAAGGCCTTGATGATACTAGGGGGACATTGTTTTATGAGTTTGCAAGAGTTGTCCAAGAGAGCCAACCGAAAGTATTTATTTATGAAAATGTCAAAGGTCTTGTAAACCATGACAAAGGTAATACTTTTGAGACTATAAAAGCAACATTTGATGAATTAGGATACAAATATTCATACAAGTTGCTAAATGCCAAAGATTATGGTATAGCTCAACACAGAGAGAGAATATTTATCGTTGGATTTAAAGATAAATCAAATGATTTTACATTTCCTGAAAATATTCCACTTGAACATAAAATGCAAGATTTTTTAGAAGATTATATTGACAGCAAGTATTATTTAAAAGAAAAAGGTGTTGCTTTTGTCACAAGCTCAAAAAATAGAAAAAAAAGATATACTCAGATCAATGGAGACATATCAATATGTCAAAAAGCAAACCAGCAGTTTAACTGGCATGGTGATTTTGTTTATGAAAATAGAAATAAACAAGAGTTTAATGAATTTATATTTAATATCAATGAAGTAGAAGAGAAATACTATTTATCGGATAAAGTAAGTAAATATGTATTGTCTCCTGGAACTAAGAATTTTAAAACTACTATTAAGACTGATTTAGAAGTAGCAAGACCACTACTACAATCTATGCACAAAATGCACAGAGCTGGAGTAGATAACTATGTTACTCACAATAATGGTAGAATAAGAAAGCTAACACCCAAAGAGTGTCTAAGATTGATGGGATTTGGTGATGGATTTAAACAAGTTGTTAGTGATACGCAGATGTACAGAC
>JAOZMC010000002.1 GCA_029934475.1 Arcobacteraceae bacterium | reverse complement strand
CCGTGGCGATTTTTGCTTTAGCAAAAAAGTTTCTATAAAACAAGAGAATCGCTTTCACGAAGTGAAATGTTTCCTGTAAAAGTTTCTTTGAAAGATTGATTGACTTTAAATTTTCAGCAAGGATTGATTGAGTTTAGGAACCCTAGACTACTTATCGCAGATATTCGCTAAAGCAAACCACCTTGCTTTTCTGGTCTAGGGCAAAACATGAAAACCACAGCAAACTACAGATGACCAAACATCATCGCTAGTCGAATGATAGCTCGTTCACAGTCTCACCAGCTTGGGAGTGAGACAGACAGCGTATTGTTGATATCACAGATGATATCATATATCTTGTTTTTGTTGTCACATTTTGACAAGTAGATAGTTACAAACACAATCCGTGCCAAAGCTGGAGCATTGTCACGAGATAGTATTTCTCCAACTACTGCTCACACCGTGATGCTCGTGTCGGTAAACTCAACCGTTTTTATAACGATAGAACTCTACCGATGTGATTTGATCAACAATCTAGTGATCATTAGATTAAATTTTGTAAATCTAACTATTTGCCACAATACACAAGTTCTCATAAATTTTGTAAATCTACTAGGTATCGGTGGAAAGTAGGCTTGTTCGTATGCTTGTTTATTTTTTTGTTTATCTCTCATTTTTTCTCCTTTTTATTTTATTTATTGTCATATCTATGAAATTTTATTTTAATTCAAAGTAAAATCTTCGGAGGCTTATTTAAAACAACCAAAGATTATACAAAGAATAGGTTAATAATATCTCATCTATTCTGGTATTATCGTCCAAAATGGTCTCAACTTCGCTTTCCAAATAAATGCAAAATGTAGTAGATGTTTGATCCAGTGTCCGCTTAGTCCAACTTCACCTGTAGTCAAGCTTTGATCTCTACCTGTGTCAGGGTATGTATCATAATCAGGCACGACAGGATAAACTGTCATAGCAGCCGCTGTCCCACTAAAAAAACCTTTGCCAGTGCTTGCTACGCAAGCAGCACCCATCTGTGACATTTTTGCTGTATGTGTAGGTTTGTCTGATTTGCCTTTAATCATATCACAAACAGAATGCGCTACTGCTTTGCCCATGATTGCACTAGGCATACCAGTTCTTGGTGGTGTTGGGGTAATCATCGTGCCATTTGGTGATTTCATAGGTTTAGATATAGGGTGTGGTGGTGCAAAAGCAATTCCTACAGCAAACAGATTTTTGTAGGTTGGGTTTTGCAAACTGCTTGGCCAATCATCTGCTTTCCACTCATCAAAAGGTTTCGGTGTGTAGTTTGCATCTACTTTCATCATACCATTTGGTGCAAAAATTGTATCAGTTATATCACTGCCATCTTTGCCAAATGCTTTTAAACCAACTCCTGCAAATGGCGGGATAAGCATAGCAAAGTCAAATGTTTGTTCATGCATGGTGCCATCCAATAGTTCATAATGCACTTTACCAGATTCTACCTTGTTTACATGTGCTCCTACTATCCAATTCAAATCTCTTTCTGCAAAAATTGATTCTGTAAATATTTTAGAATGAGTTCTATATCCTCCTCTATCTATGTGCATAGCACCCATACCAAAATCACCGATAAATTGTTCATTTGATATCCATATCAGTTCAGCCTTGTTTCTCACACCGGCTGCTTTTAGTGTGTGTTCTACATTGAAAATATACTCAAAAGCAGCACCTTGACAAGTACACATGCCATGTCCTGTGCCTACCAAAAACTGTTTTTTGGGAGCGTCAAGAGGTTGTTTTTTCATCTGCTTTATAAGTTTTTGCAACTCTTGGTTGGCATGGACAGCATGGTCAGCAGAACATACAGAAACAGTATGCTCTCCTATTGTAGTGCCTTTACCCAAGCCTTCAGTAGCTCCAAAGTTCAATTTTGGTCCAGTTGCGTTGATGAGATAATCATACTCAATCTCGCTGACAGCACCATCGCCTTTTGTTGATTCGATAGTTATATAAGACTTATGGGAATCATCTTTTCCCTCTGGATGGATTGACAAAGCTTTGGCTTGATGATATATAATACCAGCTTTTTTGTAAACTGGTGCTAGATCAAAAGTAACATCTTTTTTGGTCATCCCTCCTACACCTACCCATACATTGGATGGTATCCAATTCCATAGTTTGTTTGGTGTCACTACCACCACTTCGTGCTTTTTACCCAGCCACTTAGCTGCAAATGTCGCTGCTGTATGTCCTGAAATACCGCCGCCCATCACTATAACTCTTGCCACATTAACTCCTTTTTATAAATTTCTCAATAATATCCAAACAATCTTAAATTATATTCTGTTTTAGTATTATTTTTGCTTATACTATGTATTTTATCAATACAGATGAGTTCTCAAAATCTCTATAGTCCGTAGAAGTTTTAGATGTGAGCTTTATTTTATTTGTTGTTATTTCATGCTTTTGATAGTATGAACCATGTTGCCACAAATACTATTTATCCATATCGCCACGAATAAATGAGGTAAATATTGATATATTTTAAATTTCAGCAAGGATTGATTGAGTTTGGGAACCCTAGACTACTTATCGCAGATATTTGCTGTTGTGAACTGTCTTGTGTTTATGGTCTAGAACCAAATATTATCGGTAGTTGGACGATATATCCCAAATAAATTTATGTTCGAAGATGGGTTCTTAATATATAAAATTAAATATTTGACAAGCAAAATTGATCGGCACTTGGTATTGATTTTAAAGTTAGTTAAGTTTTTATAATATTACAATATTTAGTGTTCTATAGAGTCATCGTATGGGTCCAAGTGTGCTGTTATCGTCCAGTTGTATTTGTCGTCTATTTGCTCTATACGTAGCTCTATATTGTCGTTACATTTGTGTGCTTCTAGCAGTGATATTTCACGGTTAAATACTAGATGAACATCGACAAATATATCAAGAGCAGACAGCCTTGTCTTCAAAAAGTGGTAGCTAGTGATAGTCTTGTCATCGTCTATTATTTTTATAATTTGTTTGACTATATCATCATCTACTGCCCTATCAAGCAACATCAACACACCATCTGCTATAAGTTCATAAGCGCTATATATGATAAATATAGCTATACCGATACCTACGACTATATCTATGAGCTCTATATTAGTAATCCACACAAGAAGCAAAGACACCATCACGGAGCCGTTTACATATACATCTGTCTTGTAGTGTAGGGCATCGGCTTTTATGACCATACTATTTGTTTTTTTAGCGATTTTGTTTAGATATATTACGAGCAATATAGTGATGACAAACGACACACTCATGACTATAAGTGACACATCTAGGTATTTGGTTGTTTCGCTCAAAAAATACTTTTTGACAGCACTATACATCAAAAATAGACCAGAAGTAGCGATGATAGTGCCTTCTATGACACTGGCAAGTGCTTCTATCTTGCCTTTGCCGTAGTTGAACTTGTCGTCTGCTGGCTTTTCACTATTTGATATAGCAAAGTAGTTAAACACAGATACGAGCATATCTAGCACACTATCTATAGCACTAGCTAGCACCGCTACACTACCACTGGCGATACCTACAAACAGCTTGAGTATAGTTAAAGTAAATGCAACTATAGATGATACTATGGTTGCTTTTTTATTTATCGTCATATCTTATTTGTCTATAGTTTTACCTGCGAAGTTTAGCACAGCACTACCCCATGTCAGCCCACCACCAAAGGCATCTAGCAGTAGAGTATCGCCCTGCTTTAACCTGCCACTTTCATATATATCGTTTATAGCCATAGGTATAGAAGCGGAGCTTGTGTTGCCGTATTTATGCACTGTTATGACCTTTTGTGAGTCATCAAATCCTAGATTTTCACCTACTGCTTTTAGTATCCTGTAGTTAGCTTGGTGTGGCACGAAGTGGTCTATATCTTTTGTAGTTAAGTTATTTTTGGCTAATATCATCTTGACATCGTTGGTCAGTGTCCTGACCGCTACTTTAAATGTCTCGTTGCCTTTCATCTGCATATACTGCTTTTCTCCTGAGCCGATACCTGGTGTGAGTAGTAGCTCTTGTAGCCCACCATCACTGCTACAGTTTATATCTACTATAGCATCTGTCTTGTCGTCTGTAGCAGATATCACTGCCGCCCCTGCTCCATCGCCAAACAGCGGACATATAGTCCTGTCGTCATAATCCATAAGTTGTGTCGCTTTTTCAGAGCCTACTATGAGGACATTTTGTTTTGTCCCAGACTCTATAAATGCTCTAGCTACAGATAAAGCATAGACAAATCCAGTGCAAGCCGCACTTATATCCATAGCCATGATATTTTTTCTGCCTAGTTTGTCGGCTATAACACAAGCAGTAGATGGCATACAATAGTAGTCTGGACTGATCGTAGCACAGATTATCATGTCTATATCATCTATAGTCATATTTGCTCTGCTTATCGCCAACCGTGAAGCCTCTGCACCCATATCGCTAGCTAGTTCATCTTTTTTTGATATTCGTCTAGTAGATATGCCAGTTCGTTTGGTTATCCACTCGTCTGTCGTGTCCATCCTGTCTGCGAACCATTGGTTTGTCCTGATCTCATTAGGCACATAAGCACCTATAGATATTAGTGATGCATACATCTATTTGCCTTTGTATTTTTGAAGTTTGTTTTCTATATCTTCGTTTATGTTTGATTGAGATACGCTTATCGCTTGAAACACAGCATTTTTGATAGCTTTTGCATTTGATTTGCCGTGTGCTATGATGACCGGAGCTTTTACTCCTAGTAGCGGAGCTCCGCCGTATTCTGCATAATCCACCTTGAGCTTGAGATTTTTAAACACTTTTCGCATCAGCACTGCCCCTGTGATAGACACGAGCGATCTTCGTAAGTTTTGTTTGATAAGTCCTGTGATAGTATCGGCTACACCTTCTGCTGTTTTGAGCATGATATTGCCTACGAAACCATCGCATACTATGACATCGCAAGTGCCATTAAATACATCTGTGCCTTCTACATTGCCTACAAAAGAGGGTATCTTTTCACACAATCCAAAGGCTTCTTTGGTAGTTTCGTTGCCTTTGCTTTCCTCTTCTCCGTTGCTTAACAGTCCTACTAGAGGCTCTTCTATACCTAGCACATCTTTAGCATATATCTTGCCCATGATAGCAAATTCAAACAGATTGTTGGCATCGCAGTCTACATTTGCCCCCACATCTAGCACAAGTGAAGTGCCAGAGATGGTTGGCATGATAGTAGCTATGGCTGGTCTAGTCACGCCTTTGATGCGACCTATCCGCAATGTTGCTAGACTCATAGAAGCTCCACTATGCCCAGCACTCACATAGGCATCTGCCTGTCCTTGCTTGACTAGGTCTATAGCGATATAGGCCGATGAGTTTTTTCTCTTGAGTGCATCAGTGGCATGGTCTGTCATACTTATGACATCGTCACACTCCACATACGATACACGGTCGGTGAACTTTTTGTGTATCAAGTGTTCTACATCTTGTCGCACACCTACCAAGATAGCTTTGAAATCTTTCTTTTTTTTCATAGCTAGCACAAGTCCAGCGACTATAGGTTTGCTACCCTCATCGCCACCTAATATATCTATAGCTATAGTTGTCATGGACTACTCTTCGCTTTTGTATTCACCTGTGTTTGGGTTTATGTGGTGAGGCATCTTCCATGTGCCGTCTTTATCTTTGATAGGTCTTTTTAAAGTTATCGTATAATGTGTTCTTCGTTTTGCTGCTCTCGTCTTTGAGGTTCGTCTCTTTGGTACTGCCATTGTTTATCCTTTTGTTTTGTTTAGACAATCACCGCACACAGCGAAGTCGCTTTGTGCGGTGATTATCTCATCTTCTATAAGTTTGTCAAAATCAATCTTGCCATCTAGCACCTCTATAGTATCTATATCGTTGTTTTTTTGAGTATAGATACCATTGTGCAAAAACAGCTTGAGAGTTTCATCAAAAACTATATCCATATCATCGCCACATCTGTCGCAAACTCTTCGGGCGGTGCCAGTTAGCTTGCCATCTAGCTTGATGATATGTTTGGAGTTTTTGACCAAACTTGCCTCTAGTTTCACTCCCTTTGTCTCGTGTGTTATCTCTTTTGGAGCAAACAAAACTTTGTGAAACTCTATCGTCATATATTAAAATATATCTTTTGAAGCAAAGAAAAATGCTATCTCTACTTTTGCATTGTCCGCACTATCGCTTCCGTGCACCGCATTTGCATCTATACTTTCGGCAAAATCCGCTCGTATGGTGCCTGGTTTTGCTTCTTTTGGGTTGGTTTCTCCCATGAGTTCTCTGTTTAGAGCTACTGCATTTTCACCCTCCAAGACAGACACGACCACAGGACCACTGACCATGAAGTCAACCAAATCTTTGAAAAAAGGTCTCTCCTCATGCACTTCATAAAACTTCTTCGCATCTAGTTTACTGAGTCTTAGTTTCTTTGTCGCCGCTATAGTTAGCCCCGCTTTTTCAAATCGCCCAAGTATCTGCCCTACTACATTTTTCGCCACCGCATCTGGTTTGATGATAGATAATGTTCTTTCCATTTTTGTCCTTTTGTTGTTTGTATTACCTCTAAAAACCCCTATAACTTATACTAGAGTAAATATTGCCGAAGCGATATGCTCTGCCAAAAATATAAGCATAGGAGTCTTTAGAGGTGATATTTTTCTATTTTATCTAAAAAAGATAAAAATAAAATTTGGAGACGGTAAAATCTCCAAATTTGATCAATCTTCGACTACCGCTTCGCCATCTTTGGCACCTTCAGTTTTGGGACTATCCCACACTATACAGCCCTCCGTAGGACAAGCTTCAGCACATGCCGGCTCGTCATGGTCGCCTATACACTCGCTACAAGTAGAAGCATCTACATAGTATGTATCGTCACCTGTGGGGTTTTCATCGTTGTCTACTATTGACTCAGTAGGACACTCATCTAAACATGCATCACAATTGATACATATATCAGTAATTTTCACTGCCATAATTTTCTCCTTTAAAATGTTTGCTATTTTATCGTAATATTATTAAATTTACTTTGATATTTTGTTTTTTTGTTAAAAATATATATTTTATGCTTTGTTTCATATGTTTTTGTTGTCTGTATATCTTGATATCTCTTTTGAAACACATATTTGACCCCTCCGATCAAATACTCTTAAATATCGTGTATTCTTGATTTATCTCAAATACTACATTGTCATACACAAGCAACTTTATATTCTTTGATAAAATAACTCTTTTTTATTTCTCTAAATTACTACAAAACCCTTTGTTTGTGGGGTTTGTTTTATCTGTTTTGGGTATAATATCATAAATATAACAAAAGTTTTAAATATGCAAATAAGTTTTTTTTCGTCAGTGAATGCGAGCACAAGGATTATGTTCGATTTATATAAATTTTTTGATATATAGCTTTATATCTCTGATTACAAAGAAAAATTTATTTTAATATGAAAAATACAATATAAACAAAATCAAATTGCTGATATGAAGTTTGATTATGTTTATTACATTATGTAAAAAACATAAAGGAGTATCATGAGACAAAATCCATTTTATTATGGCGGTGCTATTATAGACAAACACTTTTGCAATCATCTATCAGAGATAAAAGAGCTCAAAGAAGATATCAAAAGTGGATTAAACATATTGATATACGCTCCTAGGAGATTTGGCAAGAGATCATTTGTGTTGAAAACTCTAGACGAGCTACAAAACGAAGAAAAAGATACAAAATATATATTTTTGGATATTATGCACATATCTACACTAGAAGAGTTTATAAACAAATATTTCAATGCTATAGCCCAAAGTTTAGAGCAGCCTACAGATAAAGTTATCAAATTTTTCAAATCTGTGGCAAATTTACGACCAAATATAGATGTAGCTTTTGACCATAGTGGAAATCCTAGCTTTTCTCTGGCTTTGAGTAGCGAAAACAAAACACAAACTCTTGAAGATGTGCTAAATGCACCACTACATCATATAAAAGAGAAAAATATAGTCGTAGTATTTGATGAGTTTCAAGCAATAGAAAAGCTAGACATAGAAGCAAACCTACGAAGTATTATACAGCTACACTCAAACAAAATATCGTATATATTTATGGGTAGCAAAAAAAGTATTTTACACAATATGTTTTTGGATAAAAACAGACCATTTTATAAGTCTGTGAAACATTTCAAAATCCAAAAGATAGAACAAGAACTTATGCAAAAAGAGATTATAGACAAGATAGGTGGCAGATATTATCTACAGGACCCGCTTTTTGAGTATTGGATGAAAAATATTTAAAGGGTATCTCTATGAGTTATAGAGGTTTTAAGCTGTCTTGTGGGGTATCAAATATCTTTGAAACACTTCGAAAATACAAAATAATTCTAAATTTTATATAAATTTGATATAATACAAAAAAATAGGATAATTATGGACAAATCAAAATATATATGGATGGACGGCGATATGGTGCCATGGGATGAGGCAAACATACATGTGCTTTCGCATACTTTGCACTATGGCAACGGAGTGTTTGAAGGCACCAAAGCATACAAAACTCACGATGGTAGATGTGCTATATTTAAACTACACGAACATACCCACCGGCTGTTTGATTCTGCTAAGATGACACTGATAGATGTGCCATATACTATAGATGAGCTAAACCAAGCACAGATCAAGCTACTGCAAGACAACAAGCTATATGACGGAGCATATATACGACCTTTGGTCTATCTAGGATATGGTGTCATGGGTATATACCACAAAGAAGCTCCTGTAAAAGTGAGTATAAGTGCATGGAAGTGGGGAGCATACTTGGGCGAAGAGGGTATGAAAAACGGCATACGACTAAAGATATCATCTATGACTAGAAACTCAAATACATCTGGACTAGGCAAAGCAAAGGCATCGGCAAACTATCTCAACTCACAGATGGCAAAACATGAAGCGATAGATTGTGGATACGATGAAGCACTCATGAGAGACGACCAAGGCTACATAGCTGAAGCTAGTGGGGCTTGCTTTTTCATGGTTTGCGATGGTTGTCTCATATCGCCACCAAATGACAACTCGCTCAACTCCATCACACAAAAGACAGTCATAGACCTAGCTACCGATATGGGGCTAGAGGTCAAAAGATGTAAAATAACTCGTGAAGAGGTATATACATGCGACGAGTGTTTTCTCACAGGCACTGCTGCGGAGATAACACCAGTGCGAGATGTAGATAGCAGAGTTATAGGAAACGGCAAAGCAGGAGAGATAACTAAAAAAATCCAAAATGCATACTTCGACTTAGTCGCCGGCAAAAACGAAAAGTATATAGACAGTTTGACCTATATCAACTGATGACTAGACCAATATCGTATCTCATAGCAAAGTTTCAAGACGAAAAGGCTTATAGTAAGCTTCGAACTCAAAGCAAACTTGACCGACTATTATCGATATTGCCACCTACACTCAAAGATGGAGTTGAGTTTTTTTATACAAAAAACGATATCCTATTTTTTGTGCTAAATCACCCTATGTACAAACAAGAGTTTAAACATAATACCGATATGATATTGACGATATTGTCTCAAATCGGTTTTCCTAATATCAAAAATATAAAATATTTTGTCACAAATAAGCCAAAAAAAGATAACTTTAAGCCAAAACCGATATTATATCCACAATACATAAGACAATCTTATGGTATATTTGATAATCTTGCCAAAGACAGCAAGGTTTATAAAAAATTTGAGCAAATAAGATTGTCGATAAGGAGAAAATATGAGCAAGATGTATGAACCAAACAAGGGTATATTTCAAAACCCTGTATTTAAGGATATGGATGACTATAAAAGTCTAGTCAAAAAATTTGACGACGACTATGCTGACACTTGGGGAGAGTTAGCTCGCGACAATATAACATGGCAAAAGCCATTTACCGATGTGCTGGACGAATCAAAAGCACCATTTAACAAGTGGTTCAAAGATGGCAAGATGAATGTCGCCTATGAGTGTGTGGACAAACATGCCAAAGAGCGAGGCGATAGTATAGCAATATTGTTTGAAGCGGATGATGGCACAAATATAAAAATTTCTTATAAACAACTAGCAATCAATGTAAACAAAACTGCAAATTTATTTATGGGTGAATATGATATAAAAAAGGGCGATAGAGTAGTGCTATATATGCCTATGATACTAGAAGCGATATATTCTATGCTCGCATGTGCAAAGATAGGTGCTATTCACTCTATAGTGTTTGGTGGATTTTCATCACAAGCCTTGAGAGATAGGATCATAGATGCCAAAGCCCGGCTAGTGGTCACAGCAGATGGAGCATATAGAAAAGGCAAGCCATATATGCTAAAACCAGCTGTAGATGAAGCTATGAAAAGTGGATGTGAGACAGTGCAAAATGTCTGTGTAGTCAGACGAAATTTTGAAACCATACAAACAGAGCCAAAAGACAGCTTCTACGATGAACATATCCAAAAACAGAGCGAAAAGCTAGAGACAGTGTGGCATGATAGTGAAGATCCGCTGTTTTTGCTATACACTTCTGGTAGCACAGGACAACCAAAAGGAGTCCAACACAATATGGCTGGATATATATTGTGGGCGAAGCTAACTATGGGCTGGGTATTTGACAACCGCCCAGAGGATACTTTCTGGTGTACAGCCGATATAGGGTGGATCACTGGGCATACCTACATAGTATATGGACCACTAGCAAACGGCACTACTACTGTGGTATTTGAGGGAGTTCCTACATACCCAGATGCAGGACGATGCTGGAAGATGGTGGAGCAACATGGTATAAACCAATTTTACACAGCACCCACGGCTATAAGAATGCTACACAAGACAGGACAAGACGAACCTAAAAAATACGATACAAGCAGTCTAAGAGTGCTAGGAACTGTAGGTGAGCCTATAGACCCACCTGCTTGGAAGTGGTATTATGAAGTTGTAGGTCAAAGTAGATGTAGTATAGTAGATACTTGGTGGCAGACAGAGACAGGCGGACATATGGTTTCACCCATCGCTTCTTGCACTCCTATCAAACCCGGATGTGCTACTCTAGCTTTGCCGGGCATAAGTGCACAAATCATAGAAACAGATGGCGAGCCTACTCCTATAGGCGAGAAAGGATACTTATGTATCACAAAGCCGTGGCCATCGCAGATACGCACTATATGGGGCGATGATAAAAGATTTGTCAAAGCATATTTTGGAGACTGCAAGATACACGGTAAGCCTGTGTATTTCTCTGGCGATGGTGCTATGATAGATGAGAGCGGATATATCACGATAACTGGTCGCACAGACGATGTCATAAATGTGAGCGGTCATAGGATAGGCACTGCCGAGATAGAAGCATCGATAAAATATAGCGGCCATGTAGCCGCATCTGCTGTAGTAGGCAAACCACACGAGATAAAAGGCGAAGGTATATTTGCTTTCATCGTGCTAAAAGATGAAGGCAGTATATCAAAAGATGATTTGAAGTTGGAGCTAAACAAGATACTTAAAGCCGACATAGGAGCTATAGCTTTGCTAGATGATATTATCATCGTGCCAGATCTACCAAAAACTAGGTCAGGCAAGATTATGAGACGAATATTGCGAAGTATTGTCAAAGGTGAGGCTATCACTCAAGACACATCTACTTTGGAAGATGCAAACATAGTAGGTATCATAGAAAATTTGTGTAAGTAGTGAAAATAAAAGGCTTATGTTTAGGTTATGACTATAAGCCGTGTTTTGTATCTGACGATAATTTATCTACTCTCTAAATCGCTTTAGAGTTCTAGCGACAAGCTGATGGATTTGTCTCTAAAATAGAGATAGATCCTATGTGAAGTTTACCATGCTTGTCTTGCTACAGGTTGGGTTTACATAGCTATATGGATTGCTCCAAATACTGGTGAGCTCTTACCTCGCCTTTTCACCCTGACCTTTTGGCGAACCAAATGGCGGTTTGTTTTCTGTTGCACTTATCCCTTGGGTTTCCCCAGCCATCTGTTAGATGGAACCATACTTCACAGTAGCACGGACTTTCCTCTCAAGAAACATTCTCAAGCTATCATCTGTCATACCTTTGGGTATTTTATCCAAACTTTCTTAATCCAAAAGTTATTTACTGAAAATTACAAAAATGTCAACACACTCAAGCACAAAAGCACTGCCATAGTTGTGTTAAATATCTTTATATAGTTGTCGTTGGTCAGCAGTTTTTGCATAGCCACACCACCCAAAGCCCAGCTGTTTGTAGAGACTATGCCACTGAGTAGATATATAAAAGCTATCATCAACACTTGCGAAAAGCTGTGTTCTATATCGTTTACAAATATAGTTGTGCTGCTTATCGCCATGACCCATGCCTTGGGATTTACCCACTGAAACACAGCACTTTGCCAAAAGGTCAACGCCCTACTCTTTGTGGATTTGACCTGTTTTGTGGTATTTGTGGCTATCTTGTATGCTAGATAAAACATATAAAACGCTCCTGCATATTTGACCACTTCAAACAGCTGTGGGTATCTTTCAAACACCACTCCTATACCCAACCCTACTAGCACTACCATGAGTGGAAATCCTATGATTATACCTATCATATGTGGTATAGTTTTTTTGTATCCAAAAGTCAGTCCAGACGATAGTAGCATGATATTGTTTGGTCCTGGAGTCATAACCGATGACAATGTAAATGTAGCTATGGCTACTAGCATACTAGCCGTGTATAACTCTATCATATATCTGCTTGGACTTCCCATCTGGTTTGGACTATCAAGTTGTCGTAGTGGTATAGTTTCGCTACAAAAACATCGTCTATACTATAACCCCCTACTCCTTTGGGTGTACCACTCATGATGATATCGCCATCTTCTAGGGTCATAAAACTTTTGCACTCGTCTAGTATCTGCTGTGGTTTATATATCATCATATCATATGTGGCATATTGCCGTAGTTTGTCGTTGAGATATAGCTCCATCTTTAGTCCTGTTGTGTCGCTGTTGAACTTCACAAAATCACCTAGCACTGCACTTTTGTCAAATGCCTTGGCTCTCTCCCATGGAAGCCCCTGTTTTTTCATACTGTTTTGGATATCTGCTTTGGTCAAGTCAAGCCCTACTGCTATACCTGCTATATTGTCGTCTATTATCAAGAAACATATCTCACACTCATATCTGGTATCACTGCTGATATGATACAATCTATCTGTTATGGCACTATTTGGCTTGTTGAATACCACCATACTATGAGGTGTTTCGTTGTTTAGCTCTTTTATATGCTCTACATAGTTTCTGCCTACACATACCACCTTTGATGGCGATATGGTTTGGTTTTCAAAATTTATCGTGTTTATAATTTATCCTTTTTATTTTGTTTGTTGTAGCTAGTAAGTAGCAGTATCATGCCGTATGCCATCAACACAGCAAACACTGTGCGGATGATTATCACCAAGAAAAAATCCGCTCCAAATATGACAAACAACAAAGTATCCTCTACTATAGCATGGCATATCATCAAAAATATAGCTATGAAATAAATATCTTTTTTAGACATATTGCCTCTCTTTGCCTCTTTTATCAGCACTCCAGCTCCATATGTGATACCCAGTATTATACCGACTATCAGGCTAAATCCTACTGTGATATTTTTACCCAGTTTTTCGAAAAATTCTCTAGATTTTATAAAATCCATCAAAAATATGAGAGCGGTTATCAGCACTATTATTTTAGCAGATAGCACCACAGACGACACAGCGGAGCTTTGAAGTAGCGACCATATATCATCGTGAGTGCTTACAACAAAATCATCACTAGTGATATAGCTATCAAACCAATATGACGGCATAACCGATACTACAAAACCACCAAAAAACCCTGTGATTAGACGAAAGCTATATGAAAATATGTTTGATATACCTATCTGCTTGAGTATCGCTCCCTCCACCACAAGTGAGTGGCAGATACCCAAAAACACAGCCAATATACTCCACTGGTGTGCGGTCATATCTAGCGGAGCTGCAAATGCCACGGCGGCATATAGGTTTAGGAACATTCCGCTGATAATAGCTAGCGATGCCTCTTTTGGCAAACCTATCACAGAGGTCCATGGCTCCACCACAAACGACACATAGTCCAAAATATTATAAAAATAGAACAGTTCGGACAATATATATATAGGGATAACTAGCTTCAAAACTATCCACGAACTATGGATAGATATCTTTGTCGTTTCTATATAGTTCATATATGCAGACTAGCTAAGTCCGCCTTTTGCTTCTAGTCGTTTTTCTATCTTGTGTCCTACGAAACTCAAAAGCGATGTAATACATAGATACAGCAAAGCTATCACTATCCAAGTCTCAAACGGCGAAAATGTATTTGCCACTATCTCTTTGCCGACTTTGGTGAGATCGGTTATACTTATGACCGATATTAGCGATGAGTCTTTGACAAGTGCTATAAACTCACCTACAAGTGTAGGCAAAGCTCTTTTGATAGCTTGTGGCATGACTATATATCGCATGGTATCAAACTGCCCTAGTCCTAGCGACTTCGCTGCTTCTGCTTGTCCTTTGTCTATAGACTGTATAGCACCTCGTAGCACTTCTGCCATATATGCACCAAAAAACACACCCAAAGAGAGCACTCCAGCGGTAAATCGCTCTAGCCCAAATATATTTGCTACGATAAAATAAAACAAAAATATCTGCACTAACAAAGGAGTGCCTCGTATCAATGTAATATAGACAGTGGCAATATCTCGCAAAAATACATATGCCGACAGCTTCATAGAGGATATAAGTATGCCTATAAGCACAGCTAGTAGTGCCGCAAATACAGATACTTTGATAGTGATATATAGTCCGTTTAACACAGGACCAGCATGTGTTGTCTCTTTGGTAGCTATGAAGTCGCCCTCAAATACTTTTTTGCCCACTTTATAATCAAACTTAAAGCTCTCGTCTAGCTCTTTAAGTTTGATTAGGTCCTCTTTTTGTTTTATAAAATAAGCACCATTTTCAAAAGCTAGGATACCGTTTGCCGGAGATTGTATCGTGATGGTCTCATCATATACAAAATACTTTGGAACCGAAGTCCACTTCCATACATAGTTCATATTTGCAGCCGCTGAATAAAAAAACCATCCAGCAGCTACGAAAAACAAACCAGCGATAAAGTGTCCAAATATCCTATTTTCTAAAAATGGTTTGCCTTTCATATGCTATTGAACTCTTTGTAGCCAACTTTTGTCTACTAGCCATTTGTTATATGTTTTTGCAGCAAAATCTTCTACTTTGTCATCTTTAGCTTGTCTTAAAAAGTTATTTAGCCAGTTCAAGAAGTCAGGGTCACCTTTTCTTATAGCCCAGCCTAGTGGTTCATAAGTCAGCGGTGTATCTAGATGTATCAATTTGTCGCCACCTTTTCCTGCCATAAATGTGACATTGTATGGTTGGTCATAGACCATAGCATCTGCTTTGCCACTTAGCACTTCTGATACTGCGTCTGATTCAGTTTCAAATGTAACAATCTTTGCTTTTTTGAAAAACTTTCTAGTAGCTATCTCGCCAGTAACTCCTAGTTTGGTAGCTATAGTCAGCTCTGCATTGTCTAGCTCTTTTGCCGAGCTATATTTGCCTTTGTGAGCATTGTTCATCAATATAGTTTGACCTACTACTATGTATGGGTTTGCGAAGTTTATTTTTAAATTTCGCTGTTGTGTAATAGTCATACCAGACATGATTATGTCATATTTTTCTGTGATAAGTCCAGCTATGATACCGTCCCATGCTGTAGGGATGATCTTTAACTTGACACCCATATCTTTTGCCATCTTTTTTGCCATATCTACATCGTAGCCTATGATATTGCCTTTTTTGTCTTTCATCTCAAATGGCATATAACCAGGCTCCATACCAACTCTTAGCTCACCTCGTTGAACAATTTTGTTCAAAGTTGAATCTTTCCACAACTGCAAACTAGCAGTTGCGCTATCATTACTAGTCGTTGAACTAGTCACCTCTTTTGTGCTATTTTGTCCGCTATCGTTGCATCCTGCAAATGCCAATATTATAGCCACTATCAATACATATTTTATATTTTTCATATTTTATTTTCCTTTTTTTATTTAAATGTTAATTTAGTGCGAAAGTATTTCACTTAAAAATAGTTTCGCTCTGTCGCTTTTTGGGTTGTTGAAAAACTCCTGCGGAGTGTTCTCTTCAACTATTTGTCCCTCGTCCATAAATATAATTCTGTCTGCTACCTCCTTAGCGAAACCCATCTCATGAGTCACACATACTATAGTATAATTTTCTTTTGCTAGATCTTTCATCACCGATAGCACATCGCCTATCGTCTCTGGGTCAAGTGCCGATGTCGGTTCATCGAAAAGCAATATAAGTGGCTTCATAGCCAAGCTCCTAGCTATAGCTACTCGCTGTTTTTGTCCTCCGCTTAGGTCTTGTGGGTATGAGTCCTTTTTTTCTATCAACTTAACTTTGTTTAGCAACTGTTCTGCTACTTTTGTCGCTTCTTGTTTTGAGCTTTTTTTGACCAAAGCTTGTGCTAGAGTTATGTTTTCTAGTATAGTCAAGTGCGGAAACAGGTTAAAATGCTGAAACACCATACCTACTTTTGTCTTGATAGATTTCATATTTTTTCTACTTTTGTATATATCTATGCCATCTACTATTATGTTGCCACTATCTATAGTCTCTAGGTTGTTGATACATCGTATCAAAGTGCTTTTGCCACTACCACTAGGTCCACACACTACTACTATCTCGCCCTTTTTGACAGAAAAATTTATATCTTTCAATGCTTGAAACTCATCAAAAAATTTGTCTATTTTATTCATATTGATTATCATATCGTATTATAACCAAACATTATAAAACCAACTCAAAAAGTTGCTCTTTTTATTAGATTTTCTACAAACTCTTGATATATGGGCAGATTTTCTTTTTTTGTGCTTTCATATCTAGTGACTATAACTGGCGTGGTGTTGCTAGCTCGCACAAGAGCCCAGCCATCTGCGAAGTTGATACGGTAGCCGTCTATATCTATGATACTTTTTATCTCTGGCTTCAGATCTTTGTCATTTGCTAGTATATCGCCTATGTTGTTCATGATTTTAAACTTTTTATCCTCTGTGGTGTGTATCTTTATCTCGTCTGTGTTGTATATATCATCGAAACTATCTATCTGCTCATCTATATCTATACCGCAGTTTATAAGCTCCATAATACGAAATGTAGCATATATGGCATCGTCAAAGCCATAAAACCTATCAGCGAAAAACAGATGTCCCGACACTTCTACAGCAAAGTCGGCCTTGTGCTTTTTGATAGCTACTTTTAAGTTGCTATGTCCTGTCTTTGCCATGATAGTCTTGCCGCCGTTTTTTGCTATGGTGTCATACATGACTAAGGAGCATTTGACTTCGCCTATGACTGTGGGATTTTTGATCTGTTTTGCTAGCACGATAGCTAGCATATCTGGCTTGATGTTTTGCTTTTTTGACAAAAATGCCACTCTGTCAGCATCGCCATCATAAGCAAACCCATACAGACTGTCGCCTTTTAGCTCCTGCTTTATATCTGCGAGGTTTTTTTCTTCACTAGGGTCTGGGTGGTGAGCTGGAAATGTTCCGTCTGGTTTGCCATAGAGTATCTTGTAGTTTATATTTAGATTTTGCAATATCTGCTCTAGCACTGTGTTTGCTACACCATGCCCACAATCAAACACAAATTTCTGTGGCATATCTCTCAGACTTTGAAACTCTTTTGTCATATATTTTATATATCTTGTCTTGACATCTATAGTAGTTGTTGTGGTGTTGTCTGCTATGATTTTGTGCTGATTTTTGACTATCGTGTCGCCTAGAGTATATATGTCATCTCCAAAAAACGGTTTGTTGGCTACTGTGATCTTAAAGCCATTGTATTGTGGTGGATTGTGGCTACCTGTGATCATCACGGTGGCATCTGGCTTGATATCATCAAAACTATAATACCCAGCAAAATAATTGACCCCAGTAGCTACCATACCCATATCTAACACACGACAGCCAGCCATATTTAGACCACTTGTCAAGTATCCACCCAGCACTACTCCATGCTCTCTGGCATCATATCCTACTGCTACTGCACCATCTTTTGCTTGCTTGCAAATATAAACTCCTAGAAAATAGCCTATGAGCTTGACTGTCTTTTCGTCTAGCTCTGTCTCATATATCCCTCGTATGTCATACTCTCTAAATATCGTTTCTATTATCTGTGTTGTTTTCACTAGTGTATCCCTATCCTCAGTGCTTCTGTAAACGATGTAGTGCCTTCGATTATGAGGTCTACCAATCTATCTTGGATAGTCACCATACCTCTTTTTCTCATAAAGTTTCTCAGTTCGCTCTCCTCTTGGTCTTTTTTTATAAATTTTTTGACATCTTCATCTACTACAAAAAGCTCCCCTATAGCCACTCTGCCACTATAGCCTGTAAAGTGGCATTGGTTACATCCTACAGCCTTGTGTGTTTCTATTTTTTTGTCTATATTTAACTTTGTTTTATAAAAGCCACCATCAAGATCTATAGATTTACAATGTGCACATAGCTTTCTAACTAGTCTTTGGCTCAACACTCCTAGTAGCGAACTGGATATCAAAAACTCTTCTACCCCCATATCTACAAGCCTAGTGATAGCTCCTGTAGATGTGTTTGTGTGCAAAGTAGAAAATACAAGATGCCCAGTAAGAGCGGCTTGGACTCCTATGTGTGCTGTCTCTTTGTCTCTCATCTCACCTATCATCACTACATCGGGATCTTGACGAAGTATCGACCGCAGAGCCGAGGCAAATGTGAGATCAACTTTTGCATTTGTCTGGACTTGGTTGATATTTTCTGCATTGTATTCCACCGGGTCTTCTACTGTGATGATATTTAAGTTTGGCGAAGTTACTTGCTGTAAAAACGAGTGCAATGTCGTGGACTTTCCACTACCTGTAGGACCTGTTACTAGTATCATACCGTGCGAGTGTTCCAAAAGCGGATAGACCTTGTCCATCAAGTCTTTTTTAAATCCAAGTTCCGCCATAGATGGTATATCACTACTTTCCATAAGTATCCGCATCACCACTCTCTCACCATAATATGTAGGCAATATAGAGACCCTTATATCTAGTTTTTTGCTAGCAATAGTCACTTGTGTTCTACCATCTTGTGGCACTCTTTTTTCTGATATGTCTAGGCTAGATATAACCTTGATACGACTTATGGCTAGTTGAGTTATCTTTTTGTCTAGATCCATATATTTGTTCAATGCCCCATCGATACGAAACCGTATCTCGCCCTTTTTTTCGTGCACTTCTATATGTATATCACTAGCATCTTTTTTGATAGCTTGATAAAATATAGAGTTCACCAGCTTTATGACAGGCGCAGCATCTTCGCTGTTTAGCAGGTCTTGGTTTGTCTGCAAAAACTCTTTTAGCTCCAGCTCCTCTTCGTCAGTGTCTATAGACATCTCGGTATTTTCCTCTTTTGCCATAGATTTTTCTGTGCGGATTTCCAAAAATTTGTTTAGAAGTCTTTCAAAGCTAATCTCATCTGTGAGATATATCTCATAAGCTACATCAACTTTTGACAAATATTCCAAAGCTGCTTTTATATGCAAAGGTGTCAGCACGATGATAGTCTCGCCGTCTTTTTTACTAAAAAGAGCAAAATATTTTATAGCTATCGCCATATCAATGTCATCTATCCATACAGGTTCGAAGTCCATATTGTTCAGTTGTGATAGATTTATCATATACCTGCTACCTCAAATCTTATTAAGTTTGTCTTTGTTTTCAAAAACACTAGTTTGTTCTTGTTTGTTTGTGTTGTGTTGTGTTTTGTTGTATCTTCGTACACTTTAAAAATCTCCACTTCGTCAAATAACATATCTATATCCTTTTTCATACCAAACTTGTCGTCTCTTAGTTTGTTGCTTGATTCTACTCTATATAGCTTTTCGTCTACTACTTTATAGACCACAAAGCTATAATCCCGCTTATACATAGAGTTGGTTGTCTGTAGGTATATTATATCCAAATCTTGGTTAAACTTGTTGTTTATCTCAAACTTTTTCTTCATATTGACTATATCCATATACATCAGCTTGATTTTCATACTATCTGTCGAGTTTTTTTGGATAGATCTGTTTATATTGTTTTGGTTTGTTTTGGTATAGTTAAACACTTGAAATGAAAACGTAAATATCATACCTATGATTATGACAGAGATGAGTAGCTCCATGATAGTAAATGCTGGTGTCTTGTATGTATTCATGGGGTTAATTTATATATTTGGATTTTATTTTTTTCGTTTGAGAGTGATATCCTATGGATATCTATCGTAAATATATCAGCAAATACTAGCTGTGAATAACTGTCTACTTTTATCTTGTATTTCTCTTTTGACAATGCTTGTTTGACATCGAGATTATCTATATTGTATTTTTTTGATACTATATCGTAGGCAGATTTTGTTTTTTTGTTGTAGTCTTTGGTGATAGTTTGACTGACTAGCGAGGCATCTTGATATAGCGAACTTCTGCTAGATACAAATGCCAACATATCCATAGTTGTGCCATTTAACTGCAACAATCCCACAAGAGAAAACGACAATATAACTATAGCCATGATAGCCTCTATAAGCAAAAACGATGTTTTCACTACATACCACCTATATTTATAGAAAATATCGGCAACATCATGGCTAGGACGATTATGGCGATGATAGTGCCAACAACTAGCATCATGATAGGTTCAAGAAGTGATAGCATGAAAGTTATCTTGTCGCTGTTGTCTTCGTCAAACCGCACCGCCTGTGTAGAAAGTACAGTTTGCAACATACTAGTCTCTTCACCTAGAGCGATAGACTGGATGAAACTTTTGGGCAGTATATCAATATTTCTACTCATCAAAGAGGAGGAGAGTTTGCCGCCTTGGACTACAAAAGTAGAACTGTCGTCAAATATCTTGGCCAAGACTACATTGTCCAAAAGTTGAGATGATAGCTTGACTGTCTCAACCAATGTCATGCCAGACCGCAACAACAACGAACACATATAGCTAAATCGTGACAACTCACTTATAAGTATGATAGGACCAAAAAGTGGAAGCTTCAAGATGATACCATCATAAGAGTAGCGAAACAAGGGTGAAATTTTATTTAGATATTTCACGGCAAATATAGTAGAAACTATTAGCACCAGTATTGTCACATAATAATCACCCACAAAATCGCTCGAAGCTAGCACATATTTGGTGATGAGCGGTAGCTCTTGTTTGTTTTGTTCAAATATACCTATGACTTTTGGTACTACGTAGCTTAGCATAAATACTACCATAAGCAATGCACTTATGACGATAAACATAGGGTATGCTAGGGCATTTGATATTTTTTTTTGTATCTTGTCTTGATTTGATATAAATGTAGATAGTTCCATCAATACATTATCAAGCATGCCTCCATTTTGTGATGCTTTGATACTTTGCACATAAAATTGAGGAAGTTTTATCTGTTTTTGGATACTAAGCGATGTAGCAAAATCCTTGCCCTCATCTATAGATCTGCTAACCTCACCTAAAAAATTTTTGATCTTTTTTGAGTCACTGTATTGTGATATTGCTAGCTTCAAAGCACTTGATATATTTATACCAGATTTGATATAGAAGCTCAGATCTCTGCTGAGAGTAGATAGCTCTTTTTTTGTCAATTCTTTTGTAAAAAGAACGGACATGAACTCTAAGCTGTTTTGTTGCTGAGCCTTTATGGAGTTGAACATTATACCACTTTGTCTAAGAGTTTTTTTGGCTTCATCCAAGTTGTTTGCTTCTATCGTGGCTGAGACTTTTTTGAACTGCTTATCAACTCCTGTATATTTGTATAACATCTATTTTATTTTGTCTTTGATATAGGCATCTTCGTTGTATTTCTCTTTTATATATTTTAAGATTTTTTTAGTCTTTGTCATAGTCCTGTATGGACCGACACTCACTTCAAATATATTTTTGCCATCATAGTTTAGCTTCATATCTGTGTTTGTATTTACTTTTTTGTCGTTTCTTATCTCTTTGATCTCGCTAAAACTATAATACTTACCAACATATATATTGTATTTGCCTTTTGGTTGTTGCTTGTAATACTTTTTGGTTTTTTTGGGCTTTTTATAAGTTTTGGGCTTGTTATAATATCTTTGTTGTGCTTGTGGGCTTGATCGTTTTATAAAGCTTTTTTTGGCTGTGGGACTTGAGATATTGTCTGGGTTTTTGGTCTTTCTCTTTTCTAGCCGAACTTCTCGCACATCACCGTTGTCAAGTATTGCCATAGCTTTAGTGGTATAGTCATCTTGAGCTAATGCTAACATATTTAAGTCATTTCTGAGTTTGCTTATGTTTCTGTTTTCATCTATGATATATGGAGTTAACATGATAGCCAGAGATGTTTTTGACATGGTTTTATTTGTGTTTCTAAACAATGCTCCAAGCACAGGTATATCACCCAGCAACGGCACTTTTGATATATCTGTAGTCTCTTTTGTTTTGTTTAGACCGCCTAACATGACTAACTCTGCATCGTTTACTATGGCTGTAGTTTTGACTGTTCTTTTGGTGGTTATGGGCTGTCCGTTGCTATCTGATCCTAGCACATCTTCAATGATAGTAGAAACTTCTAGAGTAACTTTGTTGTCACTTGAGAGTCGTGGTTTTATCTTGAGTGTTAGACCTATATCTTCTCTTTTGTAGCTGTTTGTAGTATCGGATGTGCTAGTGGTGCCTTTTGCTGTTGTTGTCACGACTGATTGGGTATTTCCTACATATATCTCTGACTCTTTGTTATTTAGACAAAGCAGTGACGGTTCGCTCAACACTTCAGCCGCTCCATCTCTTTGTAGCAGCGACAATGTAGCACCAAGTGCAAAAAACTCTTTTAGATTTGTGTCTATATCTATATAGCTCATCAGTGTGCTATCTACTGCTATTGACTGTCCGCCCATATTTGCACTCATTGTCATGAGACCATTGCTGGTCACTTTGCCACCAGTTAGACCATATTTGATTCCTATATCACTGGCCTTTTCATCAGATATCTCTATAATCCTTGCTTTTACATATACTTGTGGTTTTGGTACATCTAGTTTTTTGATGACATCAAAGATATCATCTATATCTCTTTTTCTAGCTCTCACTATGACAGAGTTGAGTTCTTTGTCGTTCATAAAGCTTGGTTGATATAGAACATTTTTGCCTTTTGTGGCATAAAATTTCTCTAGTATTTTTATCATCTCTTCGGCACTACTATTGTTTATGGGTATTACTTCCATGACTATAGATGATTTGTCGTCTTGGTTGTCTGCGTCGTTTATTAGCTCGGCTACTCTATCTATCTGGGATTGTCTGCCGACCAAAGTTATAGTATTTGTCTTTGTATTGACGATGATATCAAGATTGTTTTTTGCTATTTTTGGGTCAAATAGGTTTTTGGTAATTTTGAGTATGTCTGGTCCTATTACATCTGCCTTTATATGCTCTAGTCTTATCACTTGTGTTCTTAGCTGACTTTTACTTGATAGTAGATTTATAATCTTTTTTATACTTTTGATTTTGTCTGGATAATCGGTAACTATCAAAGCATTTGTCTCTTTTGAAGTGGTTATTTTTGAGTTTTTGGTCACTAGATGTCTTAGCTTGGTTACCAACAAGTCAACATTCATTCCATCTACTTCTATGATCTCTGTGACAATCTGGAAAGTATCTTTAGTTGTATTTACTGGCAATCCCGATCTACCTGCATCTGCTATTTTGACTACTTTGAGATACCTATGTCCTGTGCGAACTAGAGTGAAGCCCTTGGTTTCTAGCACATGATTTAGTAGTGTCATGAGTGATTTCTTTGGTATTGGCTTGACCGATATGAAGTTTATACTTCCGCTTAGCTTACTGCCTATAAGTATATTTTCGTTTCGTATCTTTGCTACCATTTTGACAAAGTCCCGTATGTTTAGTCCTTTGAAGTTTATGTTTACAGTATCTTTGCCAAAAGCAAAGTTGCCAAATAGTATAACTACCATCAAAACTTTTACTATCATTCTCATCTGTTATCCTCTAGTGTATTGTTGCTTTTAGACCTTTTGTCTTGCTTTTTTTCTATTGTATCGTTTTTTTCTTTAATTTCTATCTGTTCTATATTAATATCTTCTTTTTCAGGCATTATTTGCTCATTTGGCTCTTCTTCTTCTGGTAGTTGTCGTTCTGATTTTATATTATACTCTATATCTATATATTTATCGCCACGCAAGACAGAAATGATTATAAATTCTAAATTTTTTATATCTTTATAGAATTTTATAGCATCTCTGTCTTCTTTCAGTTCAGTTCCATTTATAACTTTTATAATATCGCCCTTTTTTAGACCTATTGTAGATAGCTTTGAGCCTGGCTCTATCTTGGTTACTGTGTAGCCCGCCTTTGTTTTGTTTATATTTATCTCATCCCAAAGTTTTTGTGGATTTTTTTTGTAGTATTGTATATCGGTGTATTTTATCTCTTTTGTTCCAAAAGGATCATCATTTTCTATTTTGTATGCTGCTTCTATCTTTCTATCTTTTGTATCTTCTATAGAAAGTTCATAGTGGGTATTGTCTCTAGTCCATATAGCCAATATGTTTGTAGTATCCACTAGCTTATAGCCTTTATATTCTTCGCCTACTGCTACCACTTCAGTTCTTTTATCTTTGCTGACTATCACCACACTGTTTTTACCATCGCTATATATACCTATAAGCTTAAAATCCAAGCTAGATCTATTTTGACTGCCTTTTTTCTTTGTTTTATCTTTGTAAATATTTTGTAAAGAGTAGTTAAATGCAAAATTATAGTCAATTTCTTTTTGTAGCTCTACAGATGTTATAGGCAAAAATATCTTGACTACAGACATGAAAAGATATATCAAAGCTATTATTAGCAGTCCGTTTGCTATCATACCTCTATTTCTCATATTTGTATCCATCTTTGGTTTTTGTCATGAGTTTTAGTGATGCTTTTTTTGTTTTCATGATATCGCTAGGCTTTAGTTTCAGCTTTAGCTTACCGCTGATAAAATCATAAGTCCCATCAAGCTCACCAAACTCTCCTTTCGCTTCTATGATAACATTTAGCGGATTTACAATACTATGAGATAGTGCTATCTTGTCTATCTTTGATGGTATAAACATCTCAAAATCCTTGTCTATCAGAAAACCATCTACGACTATATTTGTCTTGAAAAAATATGTATTTATGACTATATTGCTAAACAATCCTATAAATATCTTGTCATAAGAGACCATACCATCTTTTAGCCATATACCTGTGTTTAACGGCTCAATCTTTTCTTGATATATTATGATTTTATATGGCTGTAGTTTTTCTTCGAGATAAAAATAGAGCTGTTGTTTGGGTGACAAAAAAACTATAAAAAACAGTATCAAAAAGCCATACAAGAGAAACTTCACACCACCACCTATATGCATGCTCTCTAGTCCTCTTAGTCTGTCTATAATTACAGATAAAATAGCTTTTATATTATCCATTTTTTATCCTGATTATTATCTTGACTCTTTTTTCTATTTGTTGTATCTCTATTTCGCCCAACAATGAATCTGAATTTGCCAGCTTTCGAATGAAAGCATTTGCTATTTTTAATGGAGCATTAAACACTATCGTTGTCAAGTTTTCTTTTTCTTCTGTTTTTATATATTGTTTAAATGTAGCAGAATCTATTATGGCTTTGGTTTTTTCATAAGTAAATTTGTCTTTGTTTTTTTCTACATCTAGTAGCAGTTTTTGCATCGTGGTGTATTTTGTTACAGCATCATCTTTTTTTGATTCAAATTTATTTGTAGTTATAAAAAGCAGAATAAACCCAACCACAAAAGCTATTAGTAGATAATTTTTATTTTTATTTGTCATATACCGATAACTTTTCTTTTGTTATTTTTAGCTTCTTTATTTTGCCGTATTGTGTTGTTTTTATAGAGCTTATTTGTTTGATATTTTTTCTTATGTTTATTTGCTCTTTTATCTTTGCAGAACTTTGTGTAGCTATAGCTTCTAGTTCAAATGATGTCTCTGGTAGCTTTAGAATTTTGATTTTTTCTGTAATATTGTTTTCTAGTTTTGCTATCTCCATGTTATAGTTGATTATATTTATAACAAATCCAGATGAAAATATCAATCCCACAACTATAAACACCATAAATATATCTGTGTTTATACTGATGTTGGTATCTATTTTTATATCATGTTGTGAAAGTTTTATATCATCTAAGATATCATCCATATCTATACTATCTGTTACTATAGTTTTTGGCACTAGTACGACAGAGTTTTGAATTTTTGTCATACATTTGTTATCGCTTATAGATATAAACTTTGACTGTTCATCGTCCAATATATCATCAAACTCATTTTGTGCAAAATACAAAGAGCGAACATACTGCTCGTCGCCACCTATTGATATGATAAAATCCAAAAGCTCATCTTGATCAAAAGCAAAAAATCTATATAGATTTTTTGCTTCTTTTTGAACAAAATATGTCCAGTTGCCCTCTGGCAATAGTCCTTCAAATATAGAATTAGAATACTCTTTTGCACCATATACTGTAAGCACTGGTATCTCTTGTATCTTAGTCCAATAAAAACTAGGAGACAGTATAATATTGACAGAGTGAGTAGCAAACTCTTTTGTATTTTTATCCAAAAAAAAGTGATTGCTTTTGCTAGAACCGAATATCAAAACTTGTTATCTCCTTTTTTTTGAAATCATAAGCAAAGTTTGCTATTTTTTCTTTGTTGTTAGATGTGAAGCTCACTGTTCCTGTGACTTTTTGTGAGCTGCTATCATTTCCACTTATTATACCCAAGCTATCTAATTTTTCCTTGACAATTGCCGTAGGGCTTTCACAATCAATCCCAGAATCCTCTGTATCATACTCGTCCGATACAAGCTTTGATACAACATCGGTCATATCATCACAATATCTAGTATCGTTTGTATCGTCGAAACTAAACATATCTTCAAATTGTATTTTGTCTATCATATCATCACTTGTAAAGAATTTATAATAATCCACAGTTTTGTAAAAATGTTTCAAACTATATATTTTCCCCTCATTATATCTAAAGTTTTCTGAAACTATCTCACTATTATGATTTAAAGTGTTTTCTAGTAGCATTATCAAGTAGTATGGCTCATTTAATTCAAACCTTAAACTCAAAGCATCAACTAGCCATACTCTTATTTTGTCTTTAAGTTTCCATTGGTTAAATCTCTTGTTAAATACAAACATACGATTTATATCTATCAGTGTTGGGGCTTTTTCTATGCTGACAGACATAGTTATGATATTTTTTTTATCAGTTATGGTTATGTTTGCCAACATTGCCAACACCTCTTCGTCTGGAACTTTACTGTATGGTGCTAGAGCCTTCACTATGGTTGTCTTGATAGAGTTTATCGCTGTATTTGATATGATTATATCTTGATATGGATTTTGCTCTATGATATGGCTAGTGCTCTGAACGAAATTTACTACAAGCATAGAAAACGACATCACAAACATAAGCACAAATGGCAACACTACAGAGTTTTTCATATTTTCCTTTTGAGTTGAACTCTATATTATCTACAAACCCCAAATATATTTTGGGGTTTGTGTCGTTCGATTTTATGCTATCCAATATCTATATGACTAGTTAATAATTGTCACAATTGTCCACACAATCTAGTTTACAAGGCCCACTGTCGCTCAATACACTAAAATTCCAGCTAGTTTGATCGTCTATTGCATCGTTCACATTTCCACCACTGTCTGCTACTGAGTTAGCTTCTATATAAATATAGTGTTCCTCGCCATAACTTAAGTGTAAGTTGCCCAAATCCAAAGTAATATTTCTATCGCCAACTATCACCAAATCTGTGGTGCTGTATGTTATTGTGAGGTTGGTATCGCCATCACTTTTTATTCGTATAGTTTTGCCATCATTTATAGATATATTGTCGTTCCATACTATGATCAAGTTTGCAGTTGCATTTGCATCTGCTTCGTCGTCTGTAGGTGTAGATATGGCATAATCCACTACTGGTCTTAAAGTATCTTGCACTATCAACTTATAACTTGCATTGGCATCATAGAAGCTTACATTTCCTGGTTTTGTTGCTGTTATTGTCACATTGCCAGTAGTTTTTGGTGTTATCACACCAGTGATCGCTCCTACTAGTGCTATAGTTTCGTTGCTAGAGGTGTATTGTATATCCAAAGTTGTGTTGCCACCATAGCCAGTTCTGTTGAAATCCAACACTACAGACTCAAGATATTTATCCACATCTACTATATCAAATCCAGTTTGATGTGCTTTGTCTACAAATAGATGTATCTCTTTGGTGCTTTCATCGCCAAACTCTCCTATAGCCCGTATAGTATATATTTGATCTGTTTTTACCTCGGTTGGTGTGCCTGTGATGACACAATTGCCACCAGCTGTCACATTTACTTCCAATCCAGTAGGCAAATCATCACCCACAGTTATACAGCTCACGGCTGGACCGCCTGTGTTATTAAACTCGAAAGTTGGGATTGTCTGCATATAAGTGGTATTTAGTTCTTCACTTGTCATAGGGTTTGCTATATTTGGCTTTTTGTCTATTATGGTTATGATATATGTTGCTACTGTGCTACTGTAGTTTCCATCGCCTTGATTTCTAGCTGTTATAGTTACATTACCTTTTGTATCTGCATCGTTTATAGTCACGACTCCACTGTTTGTTACTAGTGCTTTGGCTGGGTCACTTGTGGTATATGTGAGTGTGCCTGTAGGGGCGTCTATATTTGTAACATTGTATTCAAAGCTAGTTCCTAGCTCACTAGTTCTGTTGCCGTCATTAAATCTAAAGTTTGGTTGAGGGACTTTGTTTATAGTAATATTGACTACAAACAATGATGTGCCAGATGCATTTGTGGCATTGACCTCGTATGGTGCAGAATCTTGAGCGCTTTGTGGTGTGCCACCTATGATACCTGTAGTGGGATGTATAGTCAATCCAGCAGGCAAAGCTGGGTTTGTGGTATAGTCATATGTAGTATTGCCACCTGTATTTATAGGCTCCCATAAAGTATTGTTTAGCTCATCAAAATTTGCACTTGTTGCTGCTATAGAGTCAGATAGGTTCGGTATAAAATCACCTACTACAAACTTGTAGCTATCTTGCTTGTTTTTATAAAAGTCATTGCCTTTTTTCAATACTATAATAGTTTTGTTGTTGTCAAATGGTTTTTTATATACTACAGCACCTGTAGTTGTGTTTAGGTCTATAAATGTAGGCGATGCAGCACTGCTAAATGTGATATTTCCATCGCCACTTCCTCCAGTGATGACTTGCTGGTGTCCTATATCACTCATAATATCACTGATAAATGACTGTGGTATTATAAGTGCTTGTTGTTCCGCTTTTACTACTACTATATCTACTATCGTAGTATCTACACCAACTCCTGCTTTGTTTGTAGCGGTTATAGTATGTTCTGTCCCACTTTCTTTTACAAAAAGCGGAGCTCCTGTTATCTCACATGTCGTGTTGTTTATCTCTAATCCGCTGTTTGCTGCAAATACAGGCAATATAGAACAATTATCAATCTCGCCACTATTTGTTTTATCTGGCATCCAACTAAATGTTTCATTGTATTCTATAGATATATCGTTTGGTGTTGTGATATTTGGGTCAGCATCTATGATAGTCAAAGTATATGTGGCATTGGTCTCTTTGAAGTTGTCGCTACTACCTTTTGTGGCAAGTATTTGAACGTCTCCTATCTGCTTTGCTTGTGTTATATCGCCAGAACCACTATCTACAACCGCAAAATCCTCATCCAAGCTTTTAAACTCAATAACTCCAGTGCCATTGCCTATATGATCAAGAGCATTTGAGCCAGTTGCATACTTGTGTATTGTTAGATTGTTGTCAAAACCAAATGGATTTTGCTCAGCCTTATCTATAACAATATTTATATTTTTTGTGCTATTTCCTGTAGTGTTTATAGCTTTAATGGTCCAGCTACTATCCCCTATGGTAGAGGCACTTGGTATGCCAGTGATTTGGCATGTTGTTTGATTGAAGTCTAGATTGTATGTAGCTTTTAGATTGTTTGGAGTTATTTCACAGCTTTCTATCGGTCCTACATTTGCTCCACTATTGTTTACATCCCATACTACTGCTTCATTATATATTCCTGTAGTATTTTGCGGATTGTCTATATTTGGAGCATTGTTTGAAACCACTATAGTATAATAGTGAGAACTTTCAAGCCAATTGTCATCTTCAGCTCTAGTAGCCGTGATATTTGCTTCACCAAACTCTATGCAACTCACTACTCCTGTGACAGGATCTACAGTAGCTATATTTGTGTCGCTTGAAGTATAGTTATAATCAAACGAACTACTCCCGCCTGTAGCATCTTTGTGTATGATTGGTGATGTTCCTTTGTAGCAGTTGGCATTGTTGTTTGTCATATCTACTATTGGATTTTGGACAGCTTTGTTTATAATTAGTTGTAATACTATTGTGTTGCTATCTCCTATCTCATTTGAAGCTGTAACTCCTATGTTGATGCCAGCTTGTATGGTGGCATTTGGCTCTCCTGATATAGCACATGTAGTATCATTAAAATCCAACCCATACATGCTATTGATATCTTGGTCCAAAGCACAACCGGTGATAGTTCCACCTGTATTTGATGGTCTCCATGTAGCTATAGTAGTATTATATTCAGTTGTGATATTGTTGTCGTTGGTTATATCTGGCACGACATTGTGAACCGTCATAAGCTTAGACACAACTGCAGGCAAATAGTTTTCGCTACAAGTTTTTGTCGCAGTGAGGTTAAACTCACCTACACCTTGCATATTTACTACACCGGTAGTCGTATTGACATCTGCTATAGCTGTGTCGTTTGAGTTATATGTTATAGTTTCTATGCCGCTACAGTTTCCACCTGTGATACCAAAGTCAAAATCAATATCAGTCAAGTTAAATTCATTTTTGGTATTTGGGTCAAATAGTATCGGATCTTGTGGCGATCTGTCTATAACTATATTGATATTTTTAGCACTATTGCCAGATATATTTTTTGCTGTGATAGTGTAGCTGTTGTCGCCTGTAGTTGTCTTGTTTGCTTCACCTGTGATTTGGCAGTTTGTTTGATTGAAGTCAAGATTGTAGTTGTTTTTTAGCGTATTTGGTGTTATTTCACAACTAGTTATCATGCCTACATTTGAGCCAGTATTATTTACATCCCATACAACTGGAGTATTGTATATACCTATAGTATTTTGTGGATTATCTATGTTTGGATTGCTATTTATAAGGATATGCACAGCTTGAATGTTGTCGCCTATACTGTTTGTAGCCGTGATAGACACATCTATACCAACTGGTATATTTGTCGTATTTGGCACACCAGTAATAGCACAAGTTGTTTGGTCAAAGTCAAGATTGTAGAGTGTTTTTATATCTGTATCTATAGCACAGCTATCTATAGAGCCGCCTGTGTTTGTAACATTCCAATCAAGCACTTGACTCATAGAAGCATTTATGTCTGTGCTTGTAGCAATATTTGGGAGAACTTGTAGCACGGTTATTGTTTTTGATACCTCTTTTGCTAGATAGCCTTCGCTGCAAGTTTTTGTAGCTGTGAGTGTAAATATTCCAGTGGTGTTAATATCTATTATTCCTGTGCTGATATTTACTTTTGCTACATCTGTATCACTAGATACAAATCTTGTAGCAGATAGATCATCACAAGTCCCACCAGTTATATCAAAATCAAAGTTGCCATCTGTCACATTAAACTCCTCTTTATCACTAGGAACAAACGATATCGGTGCTTGTGCTATCCTATCTATCTTGAAATTTAAGCTAAAAGGTAGTCCTTCACCTTCTGGATTTGAAGGAATTATATATATATCTTTTCCTGTGTGCGTAGCATTTGGTTCTCCTGTTATAGCACATGTTTCGCTATCAAATGTAAGATTGTATTCAGCTAGATTTACACCGTCTCCCAATTTACAGCTTGTGACACTTTCCTCTTTTGTTACAGGTATCCAAGATATTTTTGTGCTGTTCTCATCTATATTATCGTCTAGGTTTGGTGCTGAGTCGATTATATTTGGCACTACTGAATATACTGCTTTTTCTATTGAGTTGTTGATATCATTTACACTTTCATCTGTCTGTTCGTTGGTAGTGTTTATGTCAGCAATATAGCTTTGTATATGGCTTGCTAAGTCTTGCTCTATAGTAGCATATTCTATATTTTTGATTTTCCCAACAATATTGTTTATCTCTGATGTTGTAAGCACGGGAGTGTTTTGTATCATTCCTGAAAATGCTGCTAGTATAGTGCCATAATTTTTTTGGTCATCTGTGTCTAGGTGATTGTCGTTTGCATCGTTTACAATATTTGGCTCTAGCTTTGTGATCTCTATATTTTTGTTTCCTACAAATATGCTCGCTATAGCTTTGTTGTATTTGGTCACATCATCTTTTGAACCTATATCTTTACCGTCTGCTATAAGTTTTTTATACGATACAGTCGTAAATGGAGTAATATTTATATTTACTATACTTTCTTCATATGTAGTGTCTTGGACTGCTACAAGCTCAAAAGCAGAAGCGTCTAGTTGATTGCCTGTTTGTTCATCTATAAACGAACCACCATTTGCCGTAAGTCTAACTACACCTTTTGTATTTGCCGAAGTTTTTATGCTATAATATCCTTGGCTATCGGTCACATCTACCCCTAGAGAGTCGCCAGTAGTTGTATCAAACACTTCTATGGTAGCTCCACTTATAGAGCCTTTTGCCACTCTGCCTTCTATGATCAATCCAGTAGTTACGGCACCTTCGGTTCCTTTGTCTCCACATCCACTAAATGATATCAACAGTATTGGTATCATTACCAATAATATTTTTATATATTTTTTCATCTTTTTCTCCTTAATAATTATCACAATTGTCTACACAATCATAGGCACAATCGCCTGTCTGTGTTGGCACAGTGAAATTCCATGTGCCGTCTCCACCTTGAGCAACAGCATCGTTGCCACTCATATCTTCAAATGCTCCAGCATCTATGACTATATAATACTCCTCGCCATAGCTCAGATGTCCCGTTCCTAGCGACAAAGTAACATTTGTATCGCCGTTTGCTACTATGTTGTTTGTAGTATAACCTTTCACATGGGCTGTGTTGCCTTTGCTTTTTATCTCTATGTTAAATCCATCAATTTTCTTGACTGCTTCGCTCCATACTATTATGATATCTGCTGTTCCGTTTGCATCTATGGCACCATTTGTAGGTGTAGATGCTACATAATCAACAGTAGGTAGCACCGCATCAGTGACTGTCAGTAGATAGCTATCGTTGATATCATTGTAGCTGACATTTCCTGGTCTTATAGCAGTTATAGTAGTGTTTCCAGCTACATGCGGTGCTATCAAGCCGTTTTGATCTACATGGGCTACAGTTGTGTTGCTAGAGCTATACAGTATCGCCTCGTTTGTGCTTCCACCATCTGCTGTTTGAGTATGTGCCGTATTTGTCACTGGTATAGTTTGGTCGCCATATATTGTAAATGCTGCTTGGTCTGCTTTGTTTATAGTGATCTGCACTCCTCTAGTGCTAGTATCACCAGCTGTGTTTGTAGCTTGTATTGTATATGCACCAATGCCTTTGACTTCGGTCACTATACCTTGTATGCGACAGGTGTTGCCTACGACCGCTACCGCCAAGCCATTTGGCAAAGTTCCGCTTGATATCACGCATCCGCTTATAGTTCCACCTGTATTGTTGAAGTCAAAGCCTATGTTGTCGCCATAAGAACCTACGATTGAGTTTGGTGTAGTAGGATTTGCTATATTTGGTGCTTGGTCTGTAACTTCTAATATATAGCTAGCAGTAGTAGAACTATAGTTTCCGTCGCCATTATTTGTGGCAGATATGGTTACATTACCAAAGGTTGCCGTTGGGCTTATGACTACCAACCCTGTATTGGCAGATACATCTACTCCCAAAGCAGAAGATGTATAGATAAGATTTCCAGCAGGCACATCTGTGTTTATCACAGAATATGTATATTGTGTGCCTACTGCTCCTGTCCTGTTGCCTGTGTTAAACACAAAGTTTGATTGTGTTGCTTTGTTTATAGTGATATTTACTACTATAGTATCATTGCCAGAGGCATTTTTCGCCATGATTGTGTAGGCAGTAGCACTCATAGCACTCGTAGGAGTTCCGCCTATCACGCCTATGTTGTTTATAGACAAACCATTTGGCAAGGCAGGATCTGTCTCGTAACCCAATGTAGCTGTGCCTGCTGTGTTGTTTGCTTCCCACAAAGTGTTGTTTGTCTCATTGTATGTGCCTATAGCCACTGTAGCAGAAGTGCCTATCTCGGGCTTAAAGTCGCCTATATTCAACAGATATGTAGTTGATATATCGTTGTAGTTGTCGTCTTCTGCTTTTGATACAGTTATGACAGCACCTGCTATCTCATCTATATATGTGACCAACCCGCTGTTTGTATCTACAGTAAATTTACCTGCCACTGCTCCACTAAATGTGATATTACCTGTGCCACTACCGCCTGTAATAATTTGCTGATGGCTTACATCTGCCATAGTATCATCAACAGTAGCCAAAGGCACGATAAGTGGGTCTTGGTCTGCTTTGTTTACAGTGAGTTTAACCGATGTAGTGCTAACTCCTGCACCGCTTTTGTTTTTGGCAGTTATAGTATATAGTGTGCCACTCTCTTTTGTATATAGAGGAGTTCCGCTTATCTCACATGTGGTTGTGTTGAACTCCATACCGCTGTTTGCTGTAAATAGTGGCAATATCTCACACTCCTCGATAGGGCCGCCGTTTGTGTTGTTTGGTAGCCAATTTGTAGTGATAGTTGTGTTGTATTCAGTTATGATATTGCCAGGACTCGTGATATTTGGATCGGCTGCTTGTATAGTTAAAATATATGAAGCATGAGCTATTTGATAGTTGTTGTCAGCTTGTTTAGTAGCATTTATCTCTACAGTTCCTGCTGCCAACACAGAAGTAATAGCTCCAGAATTTACATCTACTACTGCCATATTTTCATCTGTACTTACATAAGATATAGTCCCTGTGCCGTTGCCTATGTGGTCCAGTGCTTTTGGTGATACTTCTCCTATATTTAAAGTTATGCCATCATCAAAACCAAACGGACTTTGCAAAGCTTTGTCAATGATTATGTTTATATTTTTGGTGCTGTTTCCTCTGTCTGCAGTTACCGCTTTGATAGTATATGACACATCGCCAGTAGTTGTAGCAGTCGGCGAACCATCTATACTACAGTCACCCACATCAAATACCAGTCCGTATTTTGTAGTTATGTCATCTGGTGCTAAGTTTGGCGTGATTATACAGCTATCATACACACCTCCTGTGTTGTTGACTTCCCAGCTGACAGCTTCACCATATACGCCTGTAGTGGTTTGTGGGTTGTTGATATTTGGTGGCACCAATCCTACAGATACCTTGTATTTACCTGTGCTTGCGTTGTAAAAGCTATCCATAGCTTTCGTAGCAGTGATGTTTACATCGCCGTTTGCTACACATGTGACCATACCACTAGCATCTACTGTGGCTATATTTGGGTCCTCTGTGCCATATATGTATCCCACAGCACTACTGCTTCCACCTGTGGCAGTCTGTGGAAATGTATCGTCTACGACACATACTTGATCTGGTGCTATAGATACCACCGGGCTTTGGTCTGTTCTGTCTATCTTTAGATTTACAGACACAGTGCTGTCTCCTGTAGGATTTATAGCTTTTATCTGTATATTTATCCCTCCTGCATTTAGCACTGTAGTTGTTGGTTTGCCACTTATCTCACATGTTGTTTCGTTGAACTCAAGTCCATAAGTTGCCTCAAAGTTAGCAGGAGCTATCTCACAGCTAGATATCGTGCCACCTGTGCTACTGTCTGGTATCCAGTTTGTCATGGTTTGGTTGTATTCGCCTACGATATCGTTTGGACTAGTGATGACAGGAGCTACATCATTTACTGTTATATCTTTTGTTGCTGATATGTCGTTATATTCATCACAGCTAAGTGTCGCCGTGATACGGACTGTGCCTACATTTTTGAAGTCTATGATACCGCTTACAGGTGTGATATCTGCTACATTTGTATCGTTTGATTCAAAACTCAAACTTCCATCTACACAGCTACCGCCTACAGTCGTCTGTGTGTAGTCTGTAGAGTTTTTTTCAAACACTGTGCTACCATCTAGCGAAAATGGTGCTTGTGCTGTCTTGTTTACTTCCAAAGATATGACAAAAAAGTTTCCCTTGCCTTTGAGGTTTGCTGGCACTATAGTAAACGATTCTGTATTTACTTTGTTTGGTTTGCCGCTTATTTGACAATTGGTTTTGTCAAATGTCAAGCCATAGCTCGTGTTGATGTCTGGTGATATTTCACAGCTAGTTATAACCCCACCTGTAGGAGCTACTACTGGCGACCAAGTAGCTATGGTGGTATTGAACTCGGCAGATATTTTCGCCAAAGAGCCACTGATATCTGGTAGCTTTGTATCTCTAGCATCATTGATAGTGTCATTCATATCAGATATCTCTTCAGCTGTCATATCTGTAGCTACCACAGGGTCTATAAATGTTGTTATTATCTCATCTGCCAAAGCCTCTGTGATAGTCATATCGTCAAGACTCACGATAGCACCGACTATATCGTTTATCTTGCCATTTACATTTGCTTCGTTTGAGTTTATCATCTTTGTAAATACTTTTAGCATGAAACCATACTTTTCTTCATCTTCGCTATCTAAGTCATTGTCAGTCGTATCGCCGTGCAGGTTTGGTGTGGTCTTAGTGATATCAAAGCCATTGCCTATAAATATATCCGATATTGCCTTGTTGTATTTGCCTACAGTAGTTGGAGAAGTTATATCTGCTCCATCATTTTGCATGGTTCTGTATGCCACAGTTGAAAATGGTGTAATATTTAATACATATCCATCATCAGCACCCACTTTTGATACAGCTTGTAGGTCAAACACACTGGCATCTTTGCCGGCAGCATTTGTGAGCTCATCTGTATATGTTCCACCAGCAGATTCTATATAAATCACACCGTCATAAAATATATCGCCGTCTAGCTTGTAGTAGCCATTTGTATCTGTGGTTGCAGTTCCTATCACTTCTGTCGTGCCAGCCTTATATGCTGTGACAGTAGCTCCACCTATAGCACCTTTGGCTACTCTACCCTCTATAGATATAGCAGTTTTGATATTGCCTAGCTCACAGCCTACCAAAAACAACGAAAATATTGTCGCTATTGATATTGATTTTAACTTGTAAATATTATTCATTATTTACTCCTTTTGTATATTATATCATAATTTTTATAAAATTACCACAAAAACTGGCAATTTGAGCAAAATTTATCTATATTTTATCCAATATATGAAAAATATTATCAAAAATAGTGATTTGTAGCGTTAAAAAATTTATATATAGGTGAGTATTTGAGAAATTGTCACTATTTATGTAAAAACAACTCCATCTATACCTTCTGTAGCATATACCTCAAGTTGTTTTTTGGTTGATATACTGACGATTATTTTGCTATCAAACATATAATTATCGGCTATTTTTTGTGCTTGTGTTGTGATATTTTTTGGCACTAAAATATAGTCGGCTTTGAGCTTGTTTGCAAAAACTACTTCATATATACTGTTTGCTACAACTATACACTCTATATCATTTGTAGATAATTTTTTTAGCAACTTTATATCAAAATTTAGCTTGATGATATCATCTGGTGAACTATTATCAACTTGTGAAAAGTTGTCTATAGCCACGATTTGTTTGCACTGTATGCTATCATCACCTAAAATTATCAAGCTAGACACTCTTTGCTACAATACAGCTTTCCGTTGCTTAATATCGCTTCGTTTTTAGATATTAAAACTTTGCATTTGTGGCACTCGCACATAGTTTCTATGGTTTTGTCTTTCTCCTGTGGTGGTTTACCATCTTGTCTTATCTTTTTGAAAAACAGCATATAGACCAAAAATAGGACTACACCGATTATGATTATCTTTATCATATATTAAAAGCTATATTTCACTCCACCCATCAAGGCAAAAGTAGGATCAAAGCTACCAGTGTCACCATCATCAAACTCTATATCGCCGTATTGCATATATCGCAGCAACGCTGTCCATGATAGCTGTTGGCTTATCATACTCTCAACTCCACCAGTGATATGATAGGATGTCGCAGTGAAGCTATCGTTGTTCTTGATAGTTGAGCTACCAAGCCCAGCTCCAAATATTGGAGAGAAACTTTTCGTATTTAACCTATAATACCCACTTAAAAGTATGGTGCTAAAAGCAAGCGAGTTATCACCATCAGAAAAGGCATTTTTGTGAGTGAAATACTCCAGCTCTGCTCGTATCTTGCCAAACTTATATCCACCAAGTGCTGCCATACCTATAGAACTATCCAAACCTGCCGAAGCATCTGCAAACTTGAGATCTCCAGGCATCACATATGCTAGATTGCCTCCTGCATAAAATCCTTTTTTGACATAATAGGAAGTTGTAGTCTCTTTATCTTCTGTATCGCTACTTATTTTACTTTTTTTACTTCTCTTGACTCTTTTTTTTGTTTTTATTTTGTATTTTTTTAGACATTTTTTATATTTTTTGATACTCTTTTTTGTTTTATATTTTTTACACTTCTTAAGCACTTGTGCCTTTGTATATGACTTCTTTTTCGCCATAGCAGTCGTCCCTACAAACAAAAATAGCACCGATACCGCCAACAACAATCTAAATAACTTTTTCATAATTTTCCTTTAAAATTTTGTTATTATAACAAATTATATTTAAACTTTACCTATTTTTGAAAAAATATCAAAAATAACACCGCCAAAACTCCCAACACCGCCACTATCCCTATGGATACCAGTGAAGCAATATCGCTAAACATAAGCACCCCAAACCCAGCAAATGTGCTAAGAAGCGAATATAATATCGCTATATTTGTCTCGTTTTGTTCTTTTGCTTTGTATATAGCAAAATCCACTGCCACAGATAGCACAACAATCCCCATAAAAAGTTGCAAGATATTTAGCGAATACAGCGCACCATATATAGCTATGACCGCCATAGGTAACAGCACATAAGAGATCACATCTACAAATCTCCGTTTAGTCACGGCTACTAAAAACAGCAATATCCCCAGCACCAGCCCCACAGCATATATGACAAATCCATCTATAGCTTTGTCTATAGTCTGCCTAAACACCACTTGACTATCTAAAGATATTATATTTTTTATCTTTTTTCTCTTTTGTTGTATCAATATGGGCAGATACCATATGCCGTTTTGTGTATATAAACTATCTTTAAATATATTTTCATCATATTTAGCCCTCTTATACACATAACTATTTTTAAAATATCCATCTGTAAAGCCGTGCTTTTTTGACAAAGTGTCTAATCTTTGTTTGAGATCATCAAAGCCAAAACTATCCAAAACCTCTTGTCTGTGTTGGATTGTCTGCTTATCTAACAGATAGGACAAAGGCGACAGAAATTTTATATCCTGCTTTTTGAGACTATTTATCGTAGATATAGCTACATCTGTCGTATCTGCTTTTATAATTGCTGGCACAAAATTGTTTCTGTTTAGTTTGTTCTCAAAAAACTTTTGTGTCTTTATAAGTTTTGTATTGTGGTAGTTTAGGTTTTGTAAAGTTTTGTCAACCGATATGAAGCTATATGCTCCTACCAACAACACCAAGCTAGATATCACCATATATATAGATGGCAGCTTATATCTATGTTTCATATCACCTATAGCTATATGTTTTGTTTGCTTTATCTTAAGATGTGGATATATAAAAGCAAACGACACATAAGCAAACCCCAGACTAGTCATACAAAACAGGGTTATCTGTTTTATCATCACAAATGAAGAGAATGACAACACAGCTAAGGCGATAAAAGTGGTCAAAAATCCAAAAAAGACAAAAGAGTTGAAACCCTTTTTTGTCTCATAATATCCAAAAAAATAGTGGTGAAACATATAATCCACCGCCACAGCAGTCCAAGACACCGCTAGAGCGAAACTTATGATAGATATATTGCCAAAGACCATATGACTAGCTATCGCTCCTATTATCACAGATGATACAACAGTAACAAGTACATTTGCTAGCAAGATAAAATTTCGCAACATCATCATATACAAAAACAGGAGCAAAAACGTAGACAAAAGCACAATAAACTTTACATCCTCTTTTATATATCTTTCATTTTCTACAAAATAGTAAAACGGAGCAAAATGTTTGATATTTCTGTTTTTTATAGTATCATGTATCTTGTCATATAGCACACATTGTTGTTCAAACGATAGATTTGTAGATATATCAAACACAGCAAGATAGCCAAACTCTCCTAGTCCTGTGTTGCCGTTTATTATGTTTATATTTGTTTTATATGGCTTGGGTTTTTCAAATATCTCAAGCGGGTCAAACCTATCTAGTGGGAGATATATGTCGCTGTTTTTTATCTTTTGTTTTATATCTTGAAGTTTTTTGTCTATATCTATATCTTTGGAATTTTTGTATTTTATACTGTTTATATATGGTTTATAGATATTTTCATAGTCGATTTTCGCCTCATTTTCATAACTACTTATAGATAGGTGGTTTATATTGTTTAGCTTTTGTTTTAACTTTATTATACTATCTAGCTTGTCTGGTTCATAACCTTTTATAGCTACTATCAAGCTCTCATTTGTGCGTGATTTTTTGTATATATCCACCGTGGCTTTTTGTTCTTTTGTCAAAAACTCTGCTAGATCGCTTTTGATGTAGCTAGATATATCAAACACGACAAACAGAGACAATATGACAAAAAACAGCCCTAGATTAAAGTATCTCAATCATAATCCTATCATGATTTCGCATATATATCTCAAACTTTTTGAACTTTTTATTTTCATAATCTATGATTATCTTGTCTATATGCTTTTTTGTGTTTTGTTTTGCGACAAGCTTTATCTGTGTAGAAGTTTTTATTATATCAAATATCGCCTCTAAGTCATCGAAACTGTTTTTACTTATCGCTTTTATGATAGACGGCACCACTAGTAGCTGTGGGTGATTGGCATATATATAGGTCTTGTTTGTGTCTGTTTGTATCACTAACTTATCTCTTTGATAATAGAAAGTTTTTGCCACTGGTGTGCTATATACCAGCTTTATATCACCTTTGGCTTGAGACATTTGCCCTAGCGATACTTTCTGTTCGCCAAATGCATCAAGATATATAGTTTCACGAAATTTATCAGCACCCATACCATACACAGCCAACAGAATAACAAAAATAAAATGGTTCACAACATCTCTATGCTTGGTGTATTTTCAAACATTTTATAAGTTTTTTCATGCACAAAATATCCAGAAGTCAGGCTCATACTCTCTTTTGCTCCTGTGATGACTAGAGTAAATGGTATGTTGCCTTGATGGTTGCTGATAATCTTGTGTATCTTTTGGATTATAACTATATCGGCATTTTCTGCTATTTGTATCGTTATGCTATCTCTTTTGGGTTTACACATTTTTGTGTTTTGTGTTTTGAGTTGTTTGAAACTTTTTATGTTGAACTTGACACCAAAGTGATCTACTTTCACAACCATATCAAACACCATAGGCTTATCTATATCAAAATCATTTTCCAGCTTCAGCTTATCTTTTTCAAACATCATAAAGTCATAACTTCCGTGCAAATCCATGATAGTAGCTACGAAATAGGGATTGCCTTTTTTGCTTATCTTTTGCTGTATTTGCACTATCTTGCCTGCTATTTTTACTTGTTGTCCATCTTTTAACTCGCTGTATTCGCTGCTTTTGACATAATCAATACTATCAAACACCGCTCTATATTTATCTAGCGGATGCCCAGATACATAGAAGCCCAGAGTTTCTAGCTCTTTTTGCAGCATAGTTGTGTTGTCGTATTCATCTAGTTCATTTAGATTTAGTTCCACTGTTTGTAGTTGTTTATCATCACCAAACAGTGAGCCGACACTCAACTCTCTGGCTCTGTTGGCATTTGATACTTGTGCCACTATGTATTCTATCTGGTCAGCCAGTGCCGCTCTGGTGTGTCCAAAGCTATCAAAAGCACCAGAGCATATGAGTGCCTCTACTACTCTTTTGTTGACTTTGGAGCCATCTATCCTAGATACAAAGTCCGCCATATCTATAAACTCCCCATCTTTTCTAGTAGCTAAGATACTTTGCACTACTTTTCCACCAGCACCCTTGAGCGCTCCTAATCCAAACACCACGACCTCTTTTTTGTCTATGATATCTGCACTAAATATATGCTGTGATTTGTTGATGTGTGGTGGCACTAGCTCGTATCCCATATGCTTTAACTCATCCACATATTTGACTACTTTGTCTGGCTTTTGACTTTCCGATGTTAGCAACGATGCCATAAACTCTGTAGGATAATATCGCTTCAAAAATGCAGTCTGAAAAGTGATCATAGCATATGCTGCTGAGTGTGATTTGTTGAACCCATAGCCGGCAAACTTGAGTATTTTGCTGAACAATTTTTCACAATGCTCAGCAGAGTAGCCGTTTTTCACACCGCCATTGGCAAACTGTGTTTTGAGTTTGTTTAGTTCCTCTTCGTTTTTTTTACCCATCGCTCGCCTCACCAGATCTGCTCCACCTAGACTAAACCCACCTATGACTTGGACTATCTTCATGACCTGCTCTTGATACACTATGAGACCATAAGTCTCTTTAAGTATAGGTTCCAAAGCTACTGTAAATTCATCATAAAAGTAGCTAACCTTTTGTCGTCCATGTTTCCTCTGGACAAAGTCGCTGACCATACCAGCTTCTATGGGACCGGGACGATACAAAGCTAGTATAGCCAGTAGTTCACCAAAATTATCTGGCTTTAACTTTTTGCATAGCTCTTTGACTCCGTTGGCTTCTACTTGAAACAGTCCTATAGTCTCGCCTCGTGATATTAGGTCATACACTTCTGGGTCTTCTATGTTTTCATCGTCAAAGTCTATGGTCTTGCCGTGTCTGTGTTTGATCAAGCTCAAAGTATCATCGATGACAGTTAAAGTTTTCAAGCCCAAAAAGTCAAACTTTATCAGATCTACATCTTCTATGTATTTGCCGTTGTATTGAGTAGCTACCGCTATATCATCGCCAGAAGGACGAAACAGCGGTGTCTTTTGATATAGCGGTTCGTTTGATATCACTACACCAGCCGCATGAGTGCTGGCATTTCTGTTTAAACCCTCCAAAGCTAGAGAGTGTTGCCATACTTTTTGGGCTAGTGGATTGCTCTGTATATACTCATCTATCTTTGGCTCATCTTTTTGTGCTTGTGCTAGAGTTATACCTATCTTGTCTGGTATCATTTTTGCCATCTTGTCCGCTTCGCTTAGAGGCAAATCCAACACTCTAGCCACATCTCGTATCACTCCTTTTGCTAGTAGTTTGCCAAATGTGATGATCTGTGCTACATTTTGTCTGCCATATTTTTCGATCACATAGTCTATCACCTCTTGTCGCCTATTTTGACAAAAATCCATATCGATATCTGGCATAGAGACTCTGTCTGGGTTTAGAAATCTTTCAAATATCAGTCCATATTTTACAGGGTCTATGTTGGTTATAGATAGAGCATAGGCTACCAAACTTCCAGCCGCCGAACCTCGTCCGGGTCCTACTGGTATAGGTGGGTCGCATAGTTTGGCAAACTGCACAAACTCCCATACTATGAGCATATATCCCGGAAACTTCATATTATTGATGATCTGTATCTCTTCATCTACTCTTTGTCTGTATGTATCGTGCTCTTTTTCATCAACTTTTTTTAGTATCTTTTCTAGCCCTTTTTTACACAAGTATTCAAACAACACTTTGTCATTGTCTAGCGAGTATTCTTTGTTTTTTTGAGGTATTTCTATACCATATTTAGTCGCCATCTGTCTAGCGAACTTAAAGTTGGGCGGTGTGGGGTTGCCTAGTTTTATATTTAGGTTGCACTTGTCTACTATTTTTTGTGTATTTGCTATAGCTTGTGGTATATCTGCATATAGCTTTTCTATTTGTGCTGGAGACTTGAGATAAAACTCATGTACACTGTGCTTCATCCTCTTGGGGTCGTCAAAAAGTTTGTTCATAGCAATACACATAAATGCCTCATGTGATATAGCATCTTTTTGCTCAGTGTAGTGTGTGTCGTTTGTGGCTACTATCTCTATGCCGGTTTGTTTGGCTATCTTGAGTATCATATCATCTATAAAATACTGGTCATCTATGCCGTGTCGCATGATCTCAAGATAAAAGTCCTCACCAAATATCTCTTTGTATTCCAAAGCGACCCGGACTGCTTCATCATAACCTTTGGCACCATTTTTTTTGTTTTTAGGATTTTGGGTATTTAGATGCCAGCTAACTTCACCTTGCAAGCAAGCACTCATAGCTACGATACCCTCGCTGTGTGATTTTAAAAGTTTTTTGTTTATTCTGGCATTATAATAAAATCCTTCGGTATATGCCATACTGCTTAGATACATCAAGTTTTTGTATCCTATATCATTTTTGGCTAGCAGACACAAGTGAAATCGTTTTTTGCCAGTTTTGTCATCTAGGTTGTCGTGGTTGTGGATATATGTCTCTATACCTATGATAGGTTTTATACCTGCTTTTTTTAGTTTGGTATAGAACTCTATAGCCCCAAACATATTGCCGTGGTCTGTTATAGCTACACTTTTCATGCCTAGCTCTTTGGCTTTGATGATTAGGTTATCTATCTTGTTGGCACCATCTAGCAGTGAGTATTCTGTGTGCAGGTGTAGATGTGAAAAAGCAGAGCTATCTATCATGACAAAAGAGTGTTTAGCTTCTCTATATCCTTGTCGTTTGTTATAGTTATATTTATACCTTTTGGATTTATAGTAGTTTTGAAATTATTGTTTTTGAGTATTTGAACAATATTTTGTAGCTTTGCTTTGTCAAATAGGATTTTGGATTTTGGTGCTTGCTGTTTTGGTTCGTTTTTGTTTTTTAACTGTGATATTAGCTTTGATGCTTCTTGCACAGATAGCTTTTGTGCTATTATGCTGTCTGTGGCTATTTGTTGTTGCTTCTCATCTAGGACTGTCATCATCTTTGCGTGTCCAAAGCTTATGCTATTTGCTAGAAGTTTATCTTGTACATAGTCACCCAGCGACAAAACTCTCAAAGTATTTGTGATAGAAGAGCGACTTTTTGATAGCTTATCCGACAACTGCTCGTGTGTTATATCGTGTTGTTTGATAAGTTTGTCATATGAATGTGCTAGCTCTACTATATTTAGGTTTTCTCTTTGGACATTTTCTATGAGAGCTAGCTCATTTAGCTTGTCTCGGCTTATATTTAATACGATAGACTTTATAGTGCTGGTCCTTAAAAGTTTGGTAGCTCTCAACCGCCTCTCACCAGATACTAGAGTATATCTATCATCATCTCGTATGACAACAATTGGTTGCAAAAGTCCGTGAACCTTGATAGATTGACTTAACTCTTTTATGGCATCTAGCTCAAATACCTGTCTGGGTTGGTCAGGATTTGGGTCTATTATATCGACATCTATCTCATCTACGACATCTACAAACTCGCTGTTTTCGTTTTCATAAGCCGACTCCACTTCGTCTAGCAACTCCCCAAGTCCTCGTCCTAGTGCTTCTCTTTTCATTTCTTAGCCTTTTTTAGTATAGCTTTTGCTAAGTTTATATATGCTTTTGAGCCTACAGAATTTTTGTCGTATTGTATCACAGTTTTTCCAAAGCTAGGCGACTCTGCTAGGGTAATATTTCTAGGCACTACGATATATGACTTTTTGTCTACCTTAAATAATTTGCTATCAAAGTGCTGTATTAGGTCGCTTAGGACCTGTTTGGACAAGTTGTTGTTTTTTGCATACATGGTCGGCAAAAATCCTTTTATCTGTAGCTGTGGATTTGTTGTTTGTTTGATAAGCTTGATAGTGTTTAAAAGTAAAGCCAAACCCTCCAGTGCAAAAAACTCACACTGTATAGGTATCACGACAGATGTAGATGCGGTCAAAGTATTTATAGTCAGCGGTCCTAGAGCTGGTGGTGAGTCTATGATGATATAGTCATAACTCTCTTTAATCTCATCTATGAGAGTTTTAAGTATGTATTTGTATTTGTTTTTGTTTGTATAATAATTTTTTTCAAAACCCACCAGCCCTATACTTGATGGCACTAAGTCTAGATTTTCTACTTCTGTTTTAAGTATGGCATCTTTGAACTTTTGTTTTCCTATCATCGCTTGATATAAGTTTCTGCTGTATTTGTCTCTAGCAAATCCTAGCGATGTGGTGGCATTTGTCTGTGGGTCGGCATCTATCAACAAAATCTTTTTATTTGTTATAGCTAGTGCGGCCGCTAGGTTTACTGCTGTCGTGGTCTTGCCTACACCGCCTTTTTGGTTTGCTATGGTTAATATCTCTGTCATCTGGTGCTATACTCCTTTTTGTTGTTTATCAAAAGCGAACCATCATCTTGGAGCATATCTGCTCGCGGCGATATTTTTTGTCCGTTTATGTTGATTTTGTAGTTCTCGCAACTATTTTGATATTGTATCATAAAATACTTAAAATTATCTGCCCAACTTTGGTTTTTTGCTATTAAATTTATAAATTTGTCTATGATATCCTCTTTATCTATATCTATATCAAGCACACCATAGCATTTTTTTGTCTCAAATATATTGATACCTATACCACAATAGAGCAGTCCAGACGATATTTTGGTCACTGTGCCTCCTAATTTTTTGTTTTTAATATAAAAGTCATTTGGCCATTTGATATAGCATTTTGAACCTTGAGAGCAAAAAATTTGCTGTAGCAGGCAGCTAAAATATATAGAAGCCGACTGCCACGGCATATCTGTAGGCAACATATCTACACTTATGACAAACGAAAAAAACATATTGCCACGAACTCCTATCCAGCTATTTTCACCACTACCTATACCATCTGTTTGATTGTCAGTATAGACTAGCAGAGGCATATTGTAACCGTGCTTTTTTATATATGATATTATATATTTTTGAGTTGAGCCTACTTTGTCTAAAGATATTTTTCTAAAAGCCACGACTTTGCCCTTGCTTTGAGTTGGTGCAGAGCATCAGATGCAAAAAACTCTATCTTTGATAATTTTTTTGCTCTTGTATATCCAAAATCATTTATAAGCTTTGCTACTATCGCCTCGCCACTATGTATCGTCTTTGCACCTTGAAAATAGTTTGATATATCTGTAGCTATGAGCGGAAAGTGAGTGCAGCCAAGGATTATATATCTTATATCGCAAACATTATCAAAATAGTGCTTCATACTCTGTGTCAATATAGCCGTGTTTTCAAGCTCTAGCTCTACAATAGGCACAAAAAGCGGTGTGGCGATATTTATTATATTGTTGTAGCCATTGTTGCGAAGTTTTGTATCATATACAGCACTTTGTATCGTGCCTTGTGTTCCTATGGTTAGTATCTTGTCGTTTTTGTCTTTGACTCTTTGACATACCATATCGACACCGGCATCTATGACACCAAGGACTGGCACTTTTGACATTTTTTGCATATCTTCTATAGCATATACACTAGCAGTATTGCAAGCTACTATGATGATATCTATATCAAAATCTTCGAAAAACTCCACCGCCTCTAGCGAATATCTTATGATAGTCTCTTTGTCTTTGTTGCCATATGGCACTCTGGCTGTATCACCAAAATATATTATCTTATCAAATATATTTTGCTCCAGTATAGACCGAACGACAGTCAGCCCACCTACTCCACTATCAAACACTCCTGCAACTTTAGTCATACAAAAACTCCTTGTCTATCCCACCTAGTGGTTTGAGCAGAAAGTTTATATATAAAATCTTTTCTCTTATGGCATCATTATCTATAGTTGGTGCCGATACTAGCTGGTCTTTTATACCTATCGTTGCTCCCCAGCATTTTTTTTGTATATCCAGATAATACTCCTTGATAGAAGATAAGTCATCCAACAGATTGTAGTTTTGTTTGTATCCTAGCTCATAATATCTGTTAAATTTTAACGATGTTTCTATTATGATAGTCTCATCTTTTTCTAGGTTGTTGTTTTCATTTTCTTTTGTCTTGCTGTGTTTTAAACTCATAGCAAAGTAGTCATTGCTATCTTTTATCTCACTTATGGTAGATATGACTTCGTTTAACTTGTTGCTGTATTTTATCTTGTTTGTGATATATCCGCCTTTCATATAATATATTATCTCGTTTTCTAGTGCCTTTTTGTCTTGTCTGTCTGTCTCTTCGTCTATCGTTATGAGCTGTCGTATTTTGTGGTTTAATATATGTGTCAAACTTGTTTTGTCATAAAATGATTGATTGAACAATATGTTGATATTTTTTATCGTTTTTTCCATACCAAACGGCTTTAACGCTACATCATCTGTCTCATCTAAATATATATCGCCATCTATGTCAAGCTCTTGTGGTGTAGTGAGATCCACCTTTAGACCTACAGTATGATATGTATTATCTAGCGGTTTTAGCAGACTTGTAGATACAGATATTCTATTTTCGCTTTGAATATATCTAGCATTTTCATAAGTTTGTGGCTTTTGGCTATAGTCTATGAGTTTGCTGTGAAAGTTTTTGTTTAGATCTATGTTTAAAAACTCTTGAAATATATCAAACGAATAGGCAAACGAAAGTTTGATATCGGTTGTTTTCGCCGTAGGTGTTGTCTCGTCATCGTTTGTGTAGTTGTTTGACTCTATATCAAAAGCAGTGGTCCATCTAGTGCCGAACCAATTTGACAGATAGTTGTGGTATTTGAGCTTTGGAAGTTGTTGCAATATCTTTGTTTGATCCACCAAGTTGCCCTCTTCGTCTTTGTTTCTCGTGTCTTTATAGTATTTGAACTCTATCATACTGAACTGTTTGTTTTGGTTATAAAAATAGTTTAGCTTCGATGTAAGTTTCGCACCTTCTAGCTTTTCGCTACTGTTGTCAAGGTCTTGTAAGTTTTCATATCCTATATCATTTAGGTCATTTATAGATATAGTCAAACCATCTTGACTATCGCCAGAGGCAAACAGATGACTTCTAGTGTAGTCTATGTTGTATCCTTTGTGAGTTTGGTTTTCTATCTCGTTGTCTGCTTGGTATTTTGACTTTTCTTTAAATGCCCCTGTCTTTATATGAAGTAGCGAATAGGGACTATCTGCCCAGCGGTATTGGACATAGACACCCTCGCCTCTTTTGGTTCTGATCTGCGGTGTTAGTTCTATATCCCAGTTTTTATCTGGTGCTACAAATAGTGACTGAGCATATAGCAATCCCTCTTTGTTGGACAACCCCACTCGTGGATGCAACATACCAGTTCGTCTAGTATCATCGGTAGAAAACCCAAACCACGGAGCATACAGCACTGGCACTTTGCCTATATATAGTCTAGTGTTATATGTATTTACCCACTTATCTTTTGTGTCATAGTCGCCAGAAGTAAACTCTATACTCCAAAACGGCGATTCACAATCACAGCTAGAGAGTTTGGATTGTTGTAGAAAATAGGTCTGTGCTGTCTTGTTTGCATCGTTTGATTTTATCCATACTCCTGTCTGGTTTTCAAATATAGTAACATTGCCGAAAGTTGTCGTGTCATTTTGAAAATCCACGAAGATTTTGTTTGACAGACTAAAAAAATTGTTGTTTCTCAGCACCGCCACATCCTCTTGCAGGTCCAAAGTCTTTTTCTCTTTGTCGTATACTATACTTTTTGCTGTTAGATAATATGTAGGCGAAAATATCACCACGTCGCCAGAGCCTTGTATGCTAGAGCCGTTTGTTCTGAACTGTTTTGATAGTAGCTGGACATCTTCTGTCCCTTGTGCAAGCACAACGATACAAAACAACACAACCGAGACAAAAACAAACTTCAATATCTATCCTATATTTTTGATGACCAAAGTTTTCGACAGTTTATCGTGAAATGTTTGCCTAGAAGCGGTGAAAAATGCTATAGTGAAACCGATATAAAAATAAAACTCACTTATCACCCGTCCTACAGACCGTATAGCACTTTTAAGCAGAGTTATATTTTTATAAGTATGGAAGTCTATTACTCGTATTTTCATCGCCATCTTGCCGATAGTCGCACCATAATACCATACAAATAATGTATGATATATAAACTTTATAAATATAATCTTATATAAATTTTCTTGCAATAGCGCTATCATAACTTCGTTTTGAACACCTGCTAGACTATCCCATAGCACCACTATTGCTATAAATGTCATAAGTAAGTCATCTATCACAAATGCCATCGCTCTTGATCTGTTTGTTGCCAGTGCCAGACTGTTTATATCCAATTTTTCATCCATCTATCTCTCCTATAATACTATCGTATGTCAGCACCTCTATGCCTAGCTCTCTAGCCTTTTTAAGTTTGCTTCCAGCTTTTTCGCCTATGATCAAAAAGTCAGTGCTACTAGAAACAGCTGAACCTACTTTTGCTCCCATATTTTCTAGCTTTTGTTTTATCTCGTTTCTACTTTTTGCCATCGTGCCAGTTAGCACTACTGTTTTGTCTTTGAATCTATTGTCAGCAACTTGTTCAAACTCATCAACTATAGGCGATATTGTGTCTATAAGCTCACAGACCAACTGGCGATTTATATCCATAAATTCCACAAAACTTTTCGCCATAATATCACCAAATCCATCTATGTATACAAGTTGCTCTATACTTACATCTATAAACTTATCACCAAACTGCTTGACTATATCCACACTAGCAACTTCGCCTATGTTTAAAATACCTAAACTATTTATAAATTTTGACAGCTTCATGTTTTTGCTATTTTCTATAGCTTGTAGCAGGTTGTCTATCTTTTTGTCTTTGAAACTCTCCAGCCCTACCAAGCTTTCTCTTTTGAGCTTATATATATCAAGTATGTTTGATATTATCTTTTTTTCATATAGTAGCTTGACTATCTTTTCTCCAAGTCCGTCTATATTGGCACACCCTTTGCTAGCAAAAAAAGCTATGCTATTTATGACTTTGTCGGGGCATTGTAGATTGACACATTTTATCAGTATATCCTCGTAGTGTAGTGCCTGGCCACATGTAGGGCAGTTTGTAGGCTTGTCTATAGGTATCTCGGTACCTGTCCGCCTATCTTTTAGAACTTTGACTATCTTTGGTATTATATCGCCACTTTTCAAAACCACCACTTCATCGCCTATCATGAGACCCAATCTATCTATCTCGTCAAAATTGTGTAAACTTGCCTTGCCTACAGTAGAGCCATCTATCGGCACAGGCTCCAGTATAGCTACTGGTGTGACCGCTCCTGTTCTGCCTACTTGTAGAGATATTCCCACAAGCTTAGTGCTCTTTTCTACTGCTGGAAATTTATAGGCACATGACCACTTGGGATACTTAACCGTCCAGCCCAATATCTGCTGATATGATACTAGGTCATATTTAATAACCATACCATCCAAAGCTATATCTATCTTGTCTCTTTGGTCTATCATATAGTGATAAAACTTCTCAATATCCTCTATATTGTGACAATGTTTGCTAACTATTGGCTTGTCAAATCCCAAACTATAGACAAACTCCATAATCTGTGATACCCTGTCAAATTTTAAACTATTTTGCCCCACACCCCACAGTATAAACTCTAGCTTTCTGCTTTTGGTTATACTACTGTCTAGTTGCTTTAAACTACCTGCTGCCATGTTTCTAGGATTTGCAAACAGTGGTTTGTTCTCTTTTGCCCTTTGCGAATTGATCTTGTCAAACTGGCTTTTTGTTATGACTACTTCACCACGTATCTCTATATCGTCCATATAGCTTATGCTCTTTGGTATAGAGTCTATAGTTTTGGCATTTTGTGTCACATCTTCACCTACCTTGCCGTCGCCTCTAGTTATGGCTTTGAAAAGTTTGCCCTGTTTGTATATGATATTTAGACTTACACCATCATATTTGGGCTCACATATAAGCAGGTCTGGCTTGACTGTTTTTTCACATCTAGCAACCCAGTTTCTCAACTCATCTATATCAAACAGATCTTCTAGCGACCACATAGGAGAGATATGTGCCTGTTTGTCAAACTTTTTTTGCACCGTATCGCCTACAGTTTTAGTAGGTGAGCTGGGGTCTGTGTGGTCTGGATTGTTTGACTCATATAGTTCTACTTGCCTATACAGGTTATCCCACTCATCATCTGTAGCAACTGGATTGTCTAGTTGGTAGTATGCTTTTTGCCAAACCTTCAGTGTGCTTATGGCTTGGTCATATTGGTCTTTTGTCAACTATTTTCCTCTAAAAGTTTTTTGTCAATATCTGTTCTTGATTTTATATTTGAAACTTTTTTTAACATCTGTGCTTGCCTTACAAGACCGCCCGTCCCACTTAATTTATTAACTGTATTATCGTAGCTTGTTTGTGCTCTTTGAAGTCCTTTGCCGATATTTAGCATATCATCAGTAAAACTTACAAACTTATCATATAGTTTTTCTGCTCTGTCATATATCTTGTGAATATTTTTTGCTTGCTTTTCATATCGCCAGCTATTTTCCACTGCTCTTAAAGCTACGAGCAGTGTCGATGGACTGACTAGTATAATCTTTTGATTAAATGCGTTATCAAAAAGCGACACATCATGCTCCAAAGCCAAAAGCAAAGCACTCTCTATAGGCACAAACATAAACACAAAATCCAAACTATTGATATCTTGTAGTTTTTCATATTTTCTGCTTGCCAATCCTTTTATATGTGTTTTTATAGACAATATATGCTCTGCTAAATATTTTTGTTTATTCTCTTCATTGTGTTGGTTTATATATTGGTTGTATGCTATGAGCGAACTTTTCGCATCTATGATGATATGTCTGTTTTCTGGTAGATACACCACTACATCTGGTCTATATAGATTGCCTTTGTCATCCTTTAGTCTAACTTCCCTTTTGTATTCTTTCTCTTTTCGTAGCCCTGAGCTTTCTAGCACTTTTTCTAGCACCACCTCGCCCCAGCTTCCTTGGGTTTTGTTGTCATGTGTCAATGCTCTTGTCAAGTTTATGGCATCTTGAGACATTTTTTGGTTTAACTCCTTTAGGCTTTGTAGCTCGAAACCTATCTTTGCTCTATCTTTGCTGTCGTTGTCATATATATGTTCTACTCGTTTTTTAAACTCTGTTAGCTGTGTTTGCATAGGAGTTATGATATCTTTCATACTTTTTTGGTTTGATTTGTCGAGCATCTGTGTATTTTTTTGTGTAATCTCTTGTGATATTTGAGCAAATTGGTTTTTCAACCTCTCTTCACCTTTTGTGATATATTCTTGTCTGTCCTCCATATATAGCTTTTGTTGTTCTAGTTTTGTTTTCAGTCCTTCGTTCTCTCTGTTGCTATCTATCAACTTGAGATTTATTACATCATATCTAGCTTGAACACCTGTCAAGTATGCTAGCTTTTCATTTAGTTGTGCGACTTGTATGTCTTTGTCATTTAACATATCTGACTTTTCTTTGTATCGTAGTTTTATAGAGCGTATTATCTCTTTTTGATCTATAGTTTGATTGTATAATATATACAAAAATATCACACAACCCACCAGCAACAAACCCAACACTACTGCCATGATAAGCACGGTCAAAACTCCAACACAGTATATACAGGAGCTGTGTCTATTAGCTGGTCTTTGCCTTTTAGTTCTGGTAAACCTATCACAAAACAAAACTCCACCACAGTAGCATCTAGTCTGTGTATCAGTTTGGCAGATGCTTTTGCCGTGCCACCAGTTGCTAGCAAGTCATCTACTACTAGCACTTTTGCTTTTTTACCTTCAAAGCAGTTTGTCCGTAGCTCTACTTCATCATATCCATACTCTAGTTCGTATCTCTCTTTGATAGTCTCGCCTGGTAGTTTGCCCCTTTTTCGCAATGCTACGAAACCTTTGTTTAGTCTATCGGCTAACACACTGCCAAATATAAACCCCCTAGCATCAAGTCCCACTATATAATCTATCTTTATATCTTTATATCTGTTTTGCAGATGATTCATAAGTTGCGAAAATGCCTCTGGTTTGTTTAGCAAAGTAGTGATATCTTTAAACTTTATGCCCTGCTTTGGAAAGTCTGGCACCGTGTCTATACTATCTATCAACAACCGTTTTATCTCTTGTGTCATCATAATATCCTTATATTTTATATATTTTTGATTATATCCAAAACTACTTTAAGTTTAGCTAGTTTTATATTTATCTTTGGTATTATTCTTATTATTGGTGTCTTGACTGTCGGCTGTCGTATAGCTCCTACGGCAAATCCTGCTTTCTGAAGTTTGTTTTGTGCTTGTATCGTGGCTCTATTTGAGCTTTGATTTATAGGCAATATAAGTGCTGGCATATTTATGCCCAATATCTCTTTGGTAGTAGCTTGTATCTGTTTGATTTTATCTCTTATTTTTTGTTTGTTTTTTTGTATATGTTTGATACTATAATATGCATATATAGTATCAAACAACGACAAAGCAGTGCTATATATGACAGGCTTCGCCCTGTTTTCCAGATAGCTTATCAACTGCCGCGAACCTAGTATATATGCTCCGTAACTACCGTATGCCTTGCCAAATGTCGCCATCTTTATATGGTTTGATTTTATTTTTAGATTGTTGTAGTCAAACCATCCGTTTAGATTTTCGCCCACTACACCGCTACTATGAGCTTCATCTACTATAAGTATAGCCTCGTATCTGTTGCAAATATCATATATATCGGGATTTGCCATATCACCACTCATAGAATACACCCCCTCTATAGCTACTATTTTTCTTTTGTGTGTGTTGTGGTTTTGTCGCAGTATTCTCTCTAGCTGTGCTGTGTTATTGTGAGCAAATATCTCCACCTTTGCACGGCTTAATCTGCTAGCCATCATACCACTAGCATGGTAGCTTTCATCTACTACTAGCATATCGCCCCTTCTAGCCATACTTTCAAACAAACTTATATTTGCCAAAAACCCGCTTCCTACTATGATACCACTTTCAAAACCATTTGTCCTACATAGTAGCTTTTCTAGTTTGTGGTGTATATCGTGGTAGCCGTTGACTATCATAGATGATTTTGAGCCGTAGTTGTGCTGTTTTAGAAAACAGTTCGCAGACTTTTTTGCTATAGTTTTGTTTTGTGCTAGTCCTAGAAAATCATTTGAAGCGAAATCCGTTAAAGTATCGTCATATAGTTTTCTGTGGCGAAATCTGTTTGCTCTTTTTATCGCTTTTAACTCACTATCAAAATAGTTCATGATGGTTTGAAACTTTTTTTACTCTTGCAAAACTCAACCAATATACATCTATCACAATCTGGCTTAACAGCCTTACATATATATCGCCCAAACAACACCATAGCTTGGTGAAGTTTGTTTAGGTCTGTTTCAAACTTTTTCTCTAGTTCTATCTTTGTCTGTGCGACTGTCTTTGCATAGCTCAAGCCCAGCCTATGAGATACACGAAACACATGAGTATCTACTGCCATGATATTTGCATCGTAAAGTTCTATGAGATATACACAAGCTGTCTTTTCGCCTACTCCTGCTAGAGTTTCTAGCTCTTTTTGTCTCTTTGGTATGCTGTAGTTGTATTGCTCTTTTATCTGAGTTGCCATAGTTAAAAGATTGTTTGCTTTGTTGTTGAAAAAGCTACAGCTATCTATGAGTTGTTTTATATCATCTACTTTTGCCTTTGATAGTGATATTATATCTGGATATTTTTCAAACAGTTTGACTGTGATAATATTGACTCTCTTGTCGGTGCATTGTGCTGATAGGACTATGGCTACGAGAAGTTCGTAGCCATTTTTGTAGTTTAGTTCAGTTTTGGCTTTGTCATATTTTGCCACAAATATATCTTTTATCGTTAGTATCTGTGCTTTTGTGCTCTTTTTTATGTTAGTTCTTTAATATATAGCTTTTGGTATCTTGTTTTTGTATTTTGTCATTGTCTCACCTATATTTGCATTTACAAATGTAGGGTCTGCTACATAATACAGCTTGCCGTTTACCTTGTATCCGTCGCCTTTTATTTTTGAGCTCAATGCCACAGCAGATGCTATGTGGTCTTTGTATTTCAGTCCTATAGTCTCTAAGTTTAGCAAATTTTTCACTAGATATGTAAACAATATGGTCCTATCTTCACAGTCGCTATATCTATAATACAAAGTCTCCTCTGGAAACAATACCTTCTCATATTTGAAGTGTAGCTGGTCTGTCTTGTAGGCAAAACCAGTTTGCACAAATCTCAGTAGTATATTGACCGCTTCTATCTCTTTTTTGCCATCTATTATCCTTCGCAAACCAGCAAGAAGTCTGCTTCTAGTCATATTTGATACTTTAGAATCAAAATAGATCCTATAATCACTTTGCGGATATGAACTATAAAAATCTATAAGATTTTTGTTGATTATTGTGTTTATTTTGTAGGTTTTGTTATAATATCCAAAAGAATAATCTTTCAATATCTTTTTATCATCTAGTTTGAGCGGTCTGTCTATCTTGAAGCTAAGCTCTCGCAAACTTCTACTATAGTTTGACCTATATGTCCGTATGTTTGTTAGTCCTTTTGCTCTACCACCTGGCACTAGCACATAATACCTTTTGTTGTTTATATGAAAATATGACACCTGATATAGCTTGTGAGATATTGCACTTAGCAGGTATATGTTGTCACTATTGTATCCTACTTTTACATCCAGCCCTAGTTTGGTCAGGACAAACCATGTAAACAGATTTGCCTTGTTTTTTTGCCCATAAAACTTCATGCCCATCTTGTGCACAAACTTATATTTAGCCCAGTCGTTTAGCTGCATATTGCCAAAGTGAAATTCAAACTGTTTTATGAGTGGTCTATAATCTTTTCGTGAAAACTCATGCCAAAAGTCAGCTATGCTATTTTTTGATATGTTGTGTAGCTTAAAGTTGTATTTGTTGTTGTATGCTACTTGCGAGGAAGTGCCAAAAAAGTTTATGCCCACAAGTTTATCTTTGCTTAGTAGCTTGACCCTCTTTTTAGCTAACTCTTTTATTCTTTTTTGTTTGATAGGTTTTATACGAACTTTTTTTGAGTTTTTGTAGTCTGCTAATCTTTTTTTTGTTTCTTTTGATTTTTGTGGCACTGTGTCTGGTTTGGTTTTTTGAAATCTTGTTTTGTCATGTTTGAGCCTATACTCTTGCCACTGTTTTTTCAAACCATTGGCAAATGCCCTGTCTTGATTTATCTTGTAGGTTTTATATTCGTTGTTTTTCTTTTTTGCCCAGTTGTCATACGATGTAGCAAAGCCTATAGAGACAACCAAACACAGGTTAATAAATATTTTCATCTTTTTGTTCCTTGTTGTTTATCGCCGATATATTATGTTGTCTATATGGCACAAACATATCAAGACAAGACAAAAGTCTTGTCTTAACACTAATTTTATTTGTTTAGCTCGTTGTCTAGTGCTTTGTCAGCTTGGTCTGCTTTGAACTCTTGATACATCTGCTTGTCTCTTGAGTTGTCTTTTGGCTGTGGTTTTGAAGCACACCCGTTAAATGACCCAGCGACTAACACTACTGCTACTATACTATATATGATATTTTTCATCTTTTGTCCTCTATTCAGTTGCTTTTTCAAGCTCACGGTTTAACTCACCATTTGCTTGAGAAGCCAAAAATCTCTGATACATAGCTTGTTCGCTTTTAAACGATGTTTTGATAGCCTGTTTCATACTATTGCCGACTTTTGCTGTCTTGACAACTACTAGCAAATACATCTCTTTTGTCGTAGGGTGTATCCACATCTCTATCGACTTAGAACCGCTTAGAGTTTCGTTTGTCAGCTGTTTTGACACAGATGATGTCGCCTTGTCAAATGTGCTAGCCTTGCCACTACCTGTAGTGCCTTTATACTGCTTGAATAGATTTGCCACTTTGATACGAACTTGCGATGCTAGTTTGTCTCTGCCATCTGCTAGAGCTTCACTCCTCTGAAATGACACATCATTGCCTGCATTTGGTTTTGATATACCTACTTCTGCTATGTAGCCGTTTGCTTGTGGATTACATGACCACTTTGGAGCCAACACTCCGTGCCACTTACATCGAAAATCCTCTTTTGTAGGTTCTTTTGGTTTATCCGCACACCCGCTTAACAAAAACAACGACAAAGTCGCAACTATACTTATATTTATGAAATTTTTCATAATATCTCCTTTTTTAAAATGTAGCAGATTATAACATAATTTTCTTAAACTTTATTTTAGTTTGCAAACTAATTTGAAAATTTAAGGCTAATGTATCAAATAGCGAAATATTTTGCCAGTGTATTTGGTGATACTATAGCACATGTGCTTTGTTCTGGGTGCATTTGATATGTTTCGCTCAAACTCATACCGTATCTATCTGGTCTTAGTAGGTCAAATATAGTTTGGTTTAGCGATAGGTCTGGGCATGCCATATATCCCGGACTATATCTACAGCCTTGATAGCCTTTGGTCTTGATATCGTCTAAACTATCTTTTTCGTTTGTGATGATATTTAGCTCTATGCGTATTTGTTTGTGTAGTAGCTCTGCTGTAGCTTCGGCTAGCTGGACACCCAAACCGTGCACCTGATAGTATCTATTAAATTCTCCATCTTTGTATATACCGTTTTCATACTCTGTGATATTTAGCCCGCTACTAGCAAAAGTCAATGCCACTACATCTAGCTCGTCACTTTTAAAATAATCCGCCACACATCTATGCGGAGCTACTGCTTGTCGTGGAAACTTCAACACGGCTATATTTTCACCATTTTCATCGTATATATTTAGTTGGTCATCATCTGCACGACAACGAAAATATCCATATATAGCTACAGGCTTGAAAATATTTTTGTCTATCAGCTCTTGTTTTAAGCCATCAAATAGTGGGTTCAATATATCTTTTTCGTAGTTTAGAAACTCTTGTCGGTCTTTTTTGCCTCGTTTGTAGCCCCATCTTTGCCGATATAGCACTCGCTTATCTATCCAGTCAAATGCTAGGCTACTGTCAAAATCTTTGTGGAAATCACGATATCCATAAAATGGTGCTACATAGTCGTGGTCGTTTTGTAGCAATACAGGTTTGTGTATATTTGTATCAAATACCTGTTTGGGTTTTTTGAGCTGTTTTTCTACTGCTGTGGCTTTTTTGTCTGCATCTAACCATACATCAAGCTCTCCACCTGCTTGTATCCTCTGCATAGCTACCACACCATCGAAAGCATCACGACAATAATAGACCGCTCCGCTATATATAGGACGACAAAAGTCATCTACAAAATCTTTTGTGAGAGCCGCTCCACCTAGTAGCACTGGCACTGTTATGCCTCGTCGCTCTAGTTCTATCAGGTTTGCTCTCATCTCGTTGGTTGATTTGACTAGTAGTCCGCTCATACCTATAGCATCCGAATTTATAGCTTTTTGTTGTTTGATAAACTCATCTATACCTACTTTTATGCCTATATTTTGTATATCAAAGCCGTTGTTGCTTAGGATAATATCTACTAGATTTTTGCCTACATCATGGACATCGCCTTTGACTGTGCCTATGGTTAGTGTAGTTTTCGTATCGGTGGTTTTTTTGGGCAAATATGGATTTAACACTTCTACACATGCTTTCATACTCTCGGCACTTTGTAACACAAAAGGTAGCTGCATCTGTCCGCTCCCAAACAACTCACCTATATCTTTCATACCATCTATGAGCCACTCGTTTACTATAGTTTGTGGTGGGACTTTCTCTTTGAGTTTGACCGCTTTTGCTATAAGTCCCGGTTTGTCGCCATCTTTTAGCAGCCGGATTATCTGTTCTTTGTCGCTCAAACTTATAAGCTCATCTTTGGTCGCAGGTGCTATCTTTTCTGCTTTGTCAAAAAAATCTATAAATATAAAAAGTGGGTCGCCACTAGTTCGCACATCAAATATCAAGTTTTCGCACACTTTTTTCTTTTCATCATCTATCTTGTCGTATGGTATTATATGTTTGATATTGACTATAGCACTGCTAAGCCCTGCTTTTATACAGTGGTGCAGATAGACAGAGTTTAGATATATTCTAGCATCTTTGTCTAGTCCAAACGATATATTTGACAATCCCAAAGTAGTGCTGACATCAGGAAAAAGTCGGCTAAACTCTCTTATAGCTTCTATAGTCTGTATCCCAGCTCGTCTATACTGTTCATCTCCACTACCTATAGTAAACACCAGCATATCAAATATCAAGTTCTGTGGTGATATACCGTGCTTGGTTGTCGCTCTTTCATATATTCTAGTAGCTACTTCTATCTTTTTGTCTGTAGTTTTCGCCATACTCTCCTCGTCTATACACAAGCACACCAAGGCGGTGCCAAATCTTTTTGCCAAGCTACAAATAGTATCAAATCTCTCTTCGCCATCTTCAAAATTTACAGAGTTGAGTATAGGTTTGCCACCTATGTTTTTGAGTGCTATTTCTAGTGCTGGCACTTGAGTAGAATCCGCCATAAGTGGTAGCTGTATCTTTTGGTTGTACAAAGATATAATCTTTTGCATATCTGCTGTCTCGTCTCGTCCTGCGAAACCTACACTCACATCTAGCACACAGGCTCCATCTTTTGTCTGTTGTTGAGCTATACTCAAAGTCCCATCAAAATCTTCATTTTTCAATATCTCTTTAAATGCCCTGCTTCCAGTGGCATTGCTTCTCTCACCTATCTTTAGGTAGCTATCTTTTGGCTTCAGCTGTTTTGTCGCAAACAACGATGCTATCATATTTGTCTGTGTTTGTTTGATAGGTTTTGGCTTGATATCTTTTGTAGTATTCACTAGTGCTTCTATATGAGCAGGAGTCGTGCCACAGCACCCACCCAATATCGCCACACCGTCAAAGTCCAAAAACTCTTTTTGAATATCGGCAAACTCTTTTGCCCCCATAGGATACACCGATACACCGCCTATATTTTGAGGCAATCCAGCATTTGCATGCACCGATATAGGAAAGTTGCAGTTGTCTACTAGACTTTGTATATGTTTTGTGGTTTCTTTTGGTCCAGTGCCACAGTTAAGCCCCAGCGATAGAATGTCAAACGGCTCTAAAATAGTGGCTATAGTCTGTGCTGTCGTACCTATGAGCATGGACCCAGATAGCTCCATAGTCACCGATACCATCACAGGTATATGTGGTGCTGTGTCTTGCAAAGCATGCAAGCCGGCCTTTATCTGTAGAGGGTCTTGACAAGTTTCGAGCAAAAACAGATCCACCCCGCCTTGTGCTAGTCCTTTGGCTGTCTGTCTGTATCCACGATACATCTCATCGTAGCTTATGTGTCCTAGCGAGGGTAACTTAGTGCCAGGACCTATAGTGCCTAGAGCATATTTTGGGTCATCTATCTTGTAGTATTTTTCGCAGATTTCTTTGGCTATTTGGGCTCCGCTATATGCCATATCATAGGTTTTGTCTGCTAAACCATAGTCATCTAGCACCCACGGCAACACACCAAATGTATTTGTCTTGATGAGATTTGCCCCACTTCGTATGTATTGTCTATGTATGTTTTCTATCGTTTTGGGGGTTGTGATATTTAATAGTTCATTGCAACCTTCACAAGCCTTGCCATCTATATACCAGTGGTTTTGGTCTATCTCTATCTGCTGGAGCATAGTCCCCATAGCTCCGTCTATGATGAGCGGTTTTATGGCAATATATTGTAAAATTTTCTCTTTCATGATAGCATTATACTTAAAATTTATAAAGTTATGATAAAATAGTCAAAATTTTAGGAGTATTGTATGAACACAACCATAGTAGGACGACATGTTACCATAGACGAAAACACGAGAAAATTTATAGAAGAGACAGCAAAAAGTTTCGGTAAATTTCACCTAGATATCATATCTATCAGTGCTATTGTATCCAAAGAAGAGGCACACAAGAGATCGGAAATATCATTTGAGTTTGTTTTAAATATAGCAAACTTAGACACTATAGTGGTCAAACAAAAAGACCAAAGCCTCCACAAAGCAGTAGAGACAGCATCGCAAAGAGTGACAAAAATACTCAGGCGCCACCATGACAAGATAAAGTCACATGATGCTACGAAACTTACAAAGGTATTTGATGACAAAGAAACCAAAGAGCTTGAAAATAAAGACAAACAAGACTAGCTTTCTAAAACCAAAGAGTATTTGTTGACAGTTTGGTCACTAGATCTTTTGAGATCTCTAATCTTGTTTGATCAGTTGATTGACAATATTATTTAACGAAAAATCGTTTAGCTTTTCGCTCATCTTTTTCATGAAAAAAACCTTGAGTTCATCGTCTAAATATATTGGTATATCCAACTACTCTATAGGTCTATAAAACTTACCTTACTCGGCATTTGTGAAGTCGTATTCTGCTTTCACTACAGCCCGTGGTCTTTGCAAAAAACTTGTGAACTTGTGAGCCAAATATCTTTTGCTACAAAATTTTTGTCATTTGATATTATTGTCTCACAATGATTTTTTCTAGACAATATATTTGCATCTATAAATATCTTTTTATTCATACTTATTGCCTCGCTCCCAAGCTCCAGCTTGGGAGTGTGTACTTAATGTTTGTATTGCTTTTTATAGAAACTTTTTTGCAGGAAACATTTTTTGCTGTCGCAAAAAAGCGATTCTCTTGTTTTCACAGAAACTTTTTTGCTAAAGCAAAAATCGCCACGGCTAGTTTTATAGAAAGTTTGGACTTCGTCCAATCGCCACGGCTACTTTTGCTCATCGTCTAGTGTTTGTGTCTCGGTTATCTCTATGCCTTTGTGTTTGAGACTATCCAAAAAAAACATAATCTTGTCGTAGATACTGTTGTCTATCTTTAGCTGTATTGTGTGCATGTGTGTCCTTTGTGTTGTTTTGAGTATTGTATCCAAATAAAATAAATCTATCAAGTGTTTTCAAAAACAAAGATATCAAACTGCTACAAACTTTAGACAATCTTATATTTATTGTGATTTGCTAGTCAAGTGTGCATAGCCATCGTGGACGATGGCACAAGCCAGTTTACAAAACTATCTAATAAACTCCTTTTCTGTGTGCTATTTTCAACACCGCTATAGTGAGTGTGTTGTTTTGTCTTAGATACACTATCCTGTAGTCGCCTGCTCTTTTTCTAAACTTGCCTTTGTGCTTGCCCTTGAGTGGCTTGTCGTTTGTAAAATTGCCTTTTTCCAACTCTTTGATTTTGTCAAAGATTAACTGTTGGTCTTTTTTGTTTGTGCTGGAAAGTTCTTTGAAAACATGCTTCGGTACGATGACTTCATACATCAATTTAACTCAAGTTTTTTTGCTACTTGTTCTAGTGTATACAGCTCTATCTTGCCGCTTTTTATATCATCTATCCTTTTGTCACTGACTATCTCGTCAAGCCTGTCAAAATAATACTCGATAGCTTTTTCTATCAAGTTTGTCCTGGTTTTGTTTAGTTCTTTGGCACATCCATCTAAATACTGGACGACATCTTTCTCTAGTTCTACACTGACAGCTTGTTTCATATTTGCTCCTTTGTGTTGTTTTGAGTATTGTATCCAAATAAAATAAATCTATCATGTGTTTTCAAAACAAAGATATCAAACTGCTACAAACTTTAGATAATCTTATATTTATTGTGATTTGCTAGTCAAGTGTGCATAGCCATCGTGGATGGTGGGTACGAGGTAGAAAAAGTAGTTATTTCACAATCTCTCAAGCTTGGGAATGAGTCAAGATTAAAAATTGGCTGTGGTGTTTTTTGTTGTTAGGTTTTTAGACATTTAATTTTTCTTCTATCTCCTGTATAGTAGGCAAACTGCTTTTCAGATTATCTGGCAAAACTTCTGTCAGTTCAAACTCGCTCACACCTATTGGTTTATTTATATCTCTCAGTGCAAATTCTGCTTCTATATTGTTTTTGTCTCTACGCAACAATATCCCTATAGTTTGGTTGTCGTGTTTTTTTTTCAAAAATGAATCCACTGCTGATATATAAAAGTTAAGCTTTCCTGCAAATTCTGGTATAAACTTACGATTTTTCAGCTCTATGACAACATAGCATTTCAGTTCTATATGATAAAACAGCAAATCCAAATAATAATCTCGACTTGCGATCTCTATATGATATTGTTTTCCTACATATGCAAACCCCTTGCCAAGCTCCAACAAAAACTTAGCGATATTGTCTATAAGTTTGTTTTCTATATCTCTCTCTACAAACGGCTTGTCAAATGTCAAAAAGTCAAATACATATGGATCTTTGATAGTTTGAACTGCTAAATCTGACTGTGGTTTGGGCAATGTGCTTTTAAAATTATTGATACTTTTACCATCTCTGTTAAATAAATCAGTTTTGATATTTAATGCCAATATATCTTTGCTCCAACTATTTGATATAGTTTGTTTGACATAATAGATAGCTTCATTTATAGTTTTTGTTTTATTTAATATCTCTATGTTATGTCGCCAAGGTATTTGGAATATTATACTATCTATTTGTCCAACTGTTAGTTGGACTATTTGATCTGTATTATTGTTTTGGTTTAGTCCACCTCGCCGTTGGACTAAATCCGTAGAGTAAAATTCATAAAATTTTTTGATATAAAACAGATTTGTCCTAGAAAATCCTCTCAAAGACGGAAACTCTTTTTTCAAGTCTGTTGCCA
>JAOZMC010000023.1 GCA_029934475.1 Arcobacteraceae bacterium | reverse complement strand
CTTTTTGGCAAACAAAGCTAGAGCTATCTTGTCAAATGGTCGTGAGAAATCAACCAGGCGACCTAGCAAATGTGTATGGAAATCTATCGTTTGCATGTATCTTTTAGCCCAGAACCTCGTCTATACACCGACCAAATATTGCCAACCCGTCCTCTAGTATCTCGTCCTCTATCGTCAGTGGTGGTATTAGCTTGATAATCTCTCCAGAGCTACATGCTCCTACGATAAGACCGTTTTCATAAGTTTTTTTCGTGATATTGTTGACTATATCAGCGGACTTAAACTCGATAGCTACCATCATACCTTTGGCTCTCACTTCCAAGATATCGCTGTATTTGTCGCAAATCTTGGTCAAATACTGCTCTATAGTCTTGCCTTTTCGTTTGGTTTCGTCGTTTAGCTTCTCGTCTTTGAAATAATCCAACCCAACTTTGCCAGCCACAAACGATATGCCCTGACCTCTAAAAGTGCCTGTGTGTTGCCCTGGTTTCCATGCTTTGTCTATTTCTGGCTTGTTTACTAGCATACCAATAGGAGTGCCTAACCCTCCTAAACCTTTGGCTAGGACTATGATATCTGGGTCCATATCAAGACCATCAAAACTAAAATAACTCCCATGTCGCCCAGATGAACCTTGGATATCGTCTAGTATGAGCAATGCTCCGCACTGTTTAGCAAACTTCTGTACAGCATGAAGCCACTTTTTCGATGCTATTCTCACACCGCCCTCGCTTTGGATAGGCTCTATCAAAAACGCTGCCGGTGGCTGAAGTCCTTCGCCTGTGTTTAACATCTGTTTTTTCATAGTCTCCAAAGCTTCCATATCATCAAATGTTCCGCGAATTATATTTGTAAGTGGCACACCAGAACTTGATCTGTAGTGGTTGTTGGCTGTACATGACAGTGCTCCTAGAGTCATACCATGAAAGGCACGATTGTATGCTACTATCTCTGTCCTACCTGTGATTTTCCTAGCTAGTTTGAGTGCGGCTTCTACTGCATTTGAGCCTGTAGGTCCTGTAAACTGGAGCTTGTACTCACCCCAACCTCGTGGGACCAGTATATTTTTGACAAAACTCTCTATAAACTCTCTTTTGACATCTGTGTGCATGTCTAGCGAGTGTATCACTCCGTCTGCTTTGATGAAGTTTATGACAGCTTCTTGCATTTTAGTATTGTTGTGACCAAAATTGACCACTCCAGCTCCTGCAAAAAAGTCTATAAACAGCTTGTCATTTTCATCTGTCATGGTGGCATTTTTGCATGACTTAAACACACTGGGCACCACACGACAGTAGGCTCTTATGTTGCTTTCGTGGGTGTCAAATATCTTTGTATCATTTATCATAATATTCCTTTGTTTTTCATATAATATCTAAACATGCTTAAAATTTATAAACTTTAGATAAAATGTGAAAAAACAGGATAGCAAATGCAAGACAAGACCCCAAACCCCAAAAACCCCAAAGAGAACAAGCCAAACTTTTTTGGCAACAACCCTATACTGTTTTTCTTTATATTTTCGCTAGTTACTATACTGGCATTTAAAAGTTTTGTGGCACAAGACGGTATGGAACTTGCCAGCAACCAACAGGTAAAGATAGTCAAAAAATCTGTCCCATACTCTGCACTCAAAGAGTTACTAAAGACAGGAGAGATAGAGCAAGTCATCATAGGCAATATCAATATCCAAGCACTAAGCAAGACCAGAAACCAACAGCAGACAGCATACAAAGCTAGAAAAGTAGCAGATGACAGCACGCTGATACCTCTCATAGAACAGCACAACATAGCATATGGGTCTGTAAATGAAGAGAACTATTTTGAGGATATTTTGTTTGGTTGGGTTATACCTATGGTCATAATATTTGGTATATGGATGTTTTTATCAAACCGTATCCAGTCCTCTATGAGCGGAGGCATACTAGGTATGGGCGGATCAAAAAAGATGATAAACAGCGAGAAACCAAATGTGACATTTAAAGATATGGCAGGCAACAAAGAAGCCAAAGAGGAGGTTATGGAGATAGTCGACTTTCTCAAATCCCCCGAACGATACCTCAAGCTAGGAGCTCAAATACCAAAAGGTGTGCTACTGGTAGGACCTCCCGGAACTGGCAAGACACTTCTAGCCAAAGCGGCAGCAGGTGAGGCTAGTGTGGAGTTTTTGAGTGTCACTGGTTCATCGTTTATAGAGATGTTTGTAGGAGTGGGAGCTTCTAGGGTTCGAGACCTGTTTGAGCAAGCCAAACAAAATGCCCCGGCTATCATATTTATAGACGAGATAGATGCCATAGGCAAGAGCCGTGCTAGTGGTGGTATAGGTGGCAACGACGAGCGAGAGCAGACACTCAACCAACTTTTAGCAGAGATGGATGGATTTAGTAGCGACAAAGCACCGGTCATCGTGTTAGCCGCGACCAACAGACCAGAGATACTAGACCCAGCACTGCTTCGCCCTGGGCGATTTGATAGACAAGTTTTAGTAGATAAGCCAGACTTAGAAGGACGCATAGAGATATTGCAAGTGCATATCAAAGATGTCAAGGTCGCATCAGATGTAGTATTGAGAGATATAGCAGTGATGACCGCTGGACTAGCAGGAGCGGATCTAGCAAATATCATAAACGAAGCAGCACTACTAGCAGGACGAGTCTCCAAAGATGAGGTAGACGAGAGCGATTTTAAAGAAGCAGTAGAGAGACAAATAGCAGGACTGGAGAAAAAAAGCAGACGAATATCTCCAAAAGAGCGGAAAATAGTAGCATATCACGAAAGCGGTCATGCACTTATAGCAGAGATAACCAAAGGAGCAAAAAAGGTAAACAAAGTATCTATAGTTCCTCGTGGTTTAGCTGCTTTGGGCTACACACTAAACACTCCAGAAGAGAACAAATACTTGATACAAAAGCACGAACTTATAGCTGAAGTTGATGTGCTACTAGGCGGTCGAGCTGCTGAGGAACTATTTATAGGTGAGATAAGCACAGGAGCTGGCAATGATTTGGAACGTGCCACAGATATCATCAAAGCGATGGCTAGTCTATATGGTATGAGTGGCGATGATATAAGCGGACTTATGGTGCTAAACAAACAACAAAACCAATTTTTAGGTGCAAGCCAGACGAGCAAGGACTACAGCGATAGTATGGCAAAAAAACTAGACGAACATATCAAACAAACTCTCAAAGAGCGATATAAAGTAGTCATCAAGCATCTAAAATCACACAAAGAAGCTGTAGAACAGATGACCAAAGAGCTACTAGATATAGAGGTGATAACTGGCTTGAGAGTTCAAGATATCATAGAACAAAACGGTGGAGTGGTATATAGGGAGCCAAAAGATGCATAATATCATTATATTTGATACGACCCTAAGAGATGGAGAGCAGTCGCCTGGAGCATCTATGAATACAAACCAAAAGATCCAGATAGCTCTACAGCTAGAAAAATTGGGTGTAGATATCATAGAAGCTGGATTTGCCGCATCTAGCGAGGGGGACTTCGATGCTATAGCACAGATATCAAAAGAGCTACAAAATACAAAGATATGCTCACTAGCACGAGCGGTGGAGAGTGATATCAAAAAAGCAGGTGACAGTATAGCAAAAGCAAAGCACCAAAGGATACATACATTTATAGCTACAAGCCCTATACATATGAAATACAAGTTAAAGATCTCTAGCGATGAGGTGATCAAAAGAGCAGTAGCAGCTGTGTCGTATGCTAGGACATTTGTAGAGGATGTAGAGTTTTCACTTGAAGATGCGGGGCGGAGTGATATAGGGTTCATGAAGGATATCACAGATGCCGTTTTAGATGTAGGGGCAGGCACGATAAACTTGCCAGATACTGTAGGATATAGGTTGCCATTTGAGATATATGATATGGTAGAAACTATGGCAAAGCATATAGGCAAGCGAGCTATAATCTCACTACACAATCACAACGACCTAGGACTAGCAGTAGCAAACACTCTAGCAGGTATCACAGCAGGAGCCAGACAAGTAGAATGCACTATAAATGGTCTAGGTGAGAGAGCCGGCAATGCCGCACTTGAAGAGCTAGTCATGGCGATAAAGGTGAGAAAAGACCACTACGACAAATTTGACACAAATATCAACACCAGACACATATCGCCCACGAGCAAGCTAGTAGCTACTATCACAGGCATACAGCCACAACCCAACAAGGCAATAGTAGGCAAAAATGCTTTCAGTCACGAAAGTGGCATACACCAAGACGGAGTGCTTAAACACAAGCAAACATATGAGATTATGAAGCCCAAAGATATAGGAGTAGAAGAGAACCACACCATAGTGCTAGGCAAACTCTCTGGCCGTGCGGCCTTTAGGGACAAGGTGCTATCTATGGGCTTTGATAACTTGAGTGAAACGGAGCTGAAAAGATTGTTTGATAGATTTAAACTGCTATGCGATATGAAAAAAACAGTCCACGATGACGATATACGGTTTATCATATCGGACGAGAGGTTAAACAAAGACAAGCTATATGAGCTAAAATCTGTCCAGATAAACAACTGTACAGGTGGGCTAGCCACAGCGACAATAGCTATAGTCCATGACGAGCAAACATATAGCGATGCTAGTATAGGAGACGGTGCTATAGATGCAGTGTTCAAAGCCATAGATAGAGTGACCAAACAGACAGGCAAACTGATGGACTATCAAGTCCAAGCAGTAGGCGAGGGCAAGGACGCACTTGCAAAAGTAGTATGCAAAGTTAAGTTTGGCGATGCTGCTTTCAATGTCATAGGACACGGACTAAACATAGACACGGTGCTAGCTAGTGCTAGAGCATATCTAGGAGCGCTCAACAGCTATCTGTCTATGAGCGAAAATTCACCACACGACAAACACGAGGTTTGAGAGACACAAGACGGCTATAGATTGATGACGATATGTAGTTTGTAGTAGTTCAAGAGTCAAACAGATGACAGTACAGATGCCTATAGTGTGCTTGCCAAACTCTTTATTTCGTCATCGCTCCAATAGTCCAAATCTTGCTCTTGGGTAGGCAATATGGCTACTTCTACATCTTCGTAGTGAAAATCTTTTGGCAAAGTTATCTCTAGTTTGTGGTCTTTTACTTTCATAAATTCTCTTATGGCTACCATATCTCGCTACTGTTGTAGAATATTGTGTGCTATTATATCGAAATATTTCTGAAGCTTAGATTGGTTTATAGAAAAGTTTGGACGAAGTCCAAAGTATATGCAAAAACTACAAAAGCCTGATATTAGGGCTATATCTCTTTGTATTGTCAGTATGGTATCCAAGCTATAAGCTATGCTGTGTTAGGCTATCTTGCTGTCGTCATGAAATATCTTGACGATATATATCATACCACTCATAAATACTACGAGTGCCATGATTGGGTATATATTTTCTCTCACAAAGCCTCTTCATCCTCTTCCCCTGTCCGTATCCTGATAGTTTTGCTTATGTCCGACACAAATATCTTGCCGTCTCCTATCTCTCCTGTGAAGGCATTTTTTTGTATCGCTTCTATGGTTTGTCGCATATATTCATCGCCACTGACGACTATCTCTATCTTGGTTTTGGAGTTGAACTCCACTGCATACTGGGCCCCCCTGTATAGCTCACTGTGTCCTAGCTGTCTGCCGTAGCCTTTGACATCGCTGACTGTCATACCCTCTATACCTGCCTCTACTAGAGCATTTTTGACCTCTTCTAGCTTGTGTGTTTTTATGATAGCTTCTATCTTTTTCATATCTGTTCTCCTATAATATCATGGCTTTTTCGCCGTGGACTACTTCGTCTAGTCCTATCGATTCTGTCTGTTTATCTACTCTAGCTCCGCCGGTCAATAGTTTGGCGATATAATAGACCGCTACAGTGCCTACTAAAGTAAACAATCCTACTATGACTACAGACTCTACTTGTACCCAAAATTGTGCTAGTCTGTCGCCGTTTGCTTTGAGTGGTCCGTCCCATAGTAGGGCATCATCTTTGAGTGCGAAAAATGCCACAGCCAATGCCCCCCAAAGACCTGCTAAAAAGTGTATGCCAAAAGCATCTAAACTATCGTCATAACCTAGCTTTTGCTTCAAGCTCACTACTCCATAAAATGCCACGACTGAACCAACCGCTCCTATGACAAATGCTCCGCTCACATCTATAAACCCAGCAGCAGGTGTGATAGCCACGAGACCAGCTACTATACCAGAGACTGCTCCTAGCAGTGTCATCTTTTTGTATGCCATATACTCCAAAACTATCCACACTATAGCCCCAACTGCCGGAGCGAAAGCGGTCGTCAATATCGCTAGACCTGCTATGTTGTTTGCTCCAAAAGCCGAACCGCCGTTAAATCCAAACCAACCAAACCACAGCAGAGATGCACCTAGAGCAGTAAGTATGATACTCATAGGCTTCATGGCTATTTTGTTGTGTCCTTCTCTTTTGCCGACCAATATAGCTAGCACCAGTCCAGCCAGTCCGCCGTTCATATGCACTACTGTGCCACCTGCGAAGTCCAAAGCTCCTGCATCAAATAGCAAAGCTCCGCTTCCGCCCCATACCATATGTGCTATAGGTGCATATACTACAGCCGTCCATAAGCCTACAAATATAAGCCAAGTAGAAAACTTCATCCGTCCTATCACAGAACCACTAGCGATAGCTACAGCTATGCTAGCAAATGTGCCTTGAAATACCACAAACACATAAGTAGGATATGACCCACTCAAGCTGTGCCACGATATACCATCTAGCAATATATGGCTAAATCCACCAAAAAATATCTGGACGATAGCACTATCGCTTGTGCCAAATGCTATAGAATATCCTACGACTATCCATACTACAAATGCCACTACAAAAGCCCCCACTACCATACTATATGTGTTTAGCACATTTTTTGCTCTCGTCATACCGCCATAAAACAGCGCTAGTCCAGCAGGGGTCATCAGAAGCACAAGTGCTGTAGATATCATCATCCAAGCAGTATCACCAGTGTCTAGCTTGTCATCTGCCAAAGCAACCACCGGCAACAACATCGTCAACAAACTTGGAAGTTTAGTTTTCATATGTTTCCTTTAAATTTGATAATTTGGTGCTTCGTTGGTAATAGTCACATCATGCACATGCGACTCTCGTAAACCAGCTGAAGTTATCTCTACAAAAGAAGCATTTGTCTGAAAAGTTTTTATATCTTTTGCACCCAGATAGCCCATAGATGAGCGAACTCCTCCTATAAACTGGTGCAATATCTCTTCTATATCGCCTTTGTATGGCACCATACCCTCTATGCCCTCCGGCACTAGCTTGTCTCCTGCTGTGCCTTCTTGGAAATATCTATCGGTGCTGCCTGCACTCATAGCTCCTAAGCTACCCATACCTCTGTAGCTTTTAAATCGTCTACCATTTGAGAGTATCATCTCGCCGGGCGATTCGTCTGTGCCAGCTAGTGCACTTCCCATCATGACACAAGCGGCACCCACGGCCAGTGCTTTGGCTACATCTCCGCTGTATTTTATCCCACCATCTGCTATGATAGGCACACCTGTTTTTTTAGCTTCTAAACTACATATATCTATAGCCGATATTTGTGGCACTCCAACTCCAGCTACTATACGAGTGGTGCATATACTTCCTGGTCCTATTCCTACTTTGACTGCATCTGCTCCTGCTTCTATCAAGTCAGCAGTCGCTTGTGCGGTGGCTACATTGCCTGCTATAATCTCTATATCTAGCTCTTTTTTGATCATCTTGACTGTCTCTATGATACCAGCACTGTGTCCGTGAGCGGAGTCCAGTACCAACACATCTGCCCCAGCTTTGCATAGTGCCTTTGCTCTATCTAGCTGACCTACTCCTATGGCGGCACCTACTAGCAGACTGCCGTTTTTGTCTTTGAGAGAGTTTGGGTATTTCATAGTTTTGTGTATATCTCTTATAGTTATCAAACCTTTCAAGATATTGTTTTTATCTACTATAGGTAGCTTTTCTATCTTGTGAGAGTGGATGATATCCACGGCTTTTTCTGGAGTGGTGTTTTCATCGCCTACTATCAAGGGCATAGGGGTCATGATATCTTTGGCAGTTTTGGAGAAATTTTTCACAAACCGCATATCACGGTTTGTCACTATTCCTAGTAATACTCTATCCTCGCTGACTACTGGCACTCCTGATATCTTGTATCTGGTCATCAAGGCTTTTATCTCTGCTAGAGTTTGGTCGGCACTTGCGACTATGGGGTCTGCTATGATACCTGTCTCGCTTCTTTTTACTTTGATCACTTGTCGGCATTGGGATTTTATATCCATATTTTTGTGGACAATCCCTATGCCCCCTACTCTAGCCATAGCTATAGCCATATCATACTCCGTGACTGTATCCATAGCCGCACTGACAAACGGTATATTCAGTGTGATATTTTTGGTAAGTTTCGTCTTGATACAGACATCTTTTGGTAGCACTGCGGACTTTGCCGGGACCAGCAACACATCTTCAAATGTCAAAGCTTTTTTGATAATATTCATATTTTTCCTTTTTGTTTTATTCTACAGTTACACTTTTGGCTAAGTTCCGTGGCATATCCACATCGTTGCCAAGTCTCACCGACAGCTCCATACTAAACAGCTGCAACACCACAAGCATAGCAAAAAACTCATGCATATAGTGTTCTGATGCTTTGGTTTTGATATAGTCATCAGCTAACTCAAACTTTTGAGGTGACAAAGCCAACACTACGCTATCACGAGCTATAAGCTCCTCCACATTTGAACGAACTTTATCTAAAAGTAAACTTTGGGGCATCAAGGCTACGGTAAAGAGCTTTTCATCTGCTAAAGCTATGGGTCCGTGCTTCATCTCTCCTGCTGGGTAGCCTTGGGCATGTATGTAGCTTATCTCCTTTAGCTTCAAAGCCCCCTCAAGGCTCAGCGGATAAAATATATCTCGCCCTATAAAGAAAAATCCATGTCCGTGTAGGTATCGTTTGCTAAGTCGTTGGCATTTTTGGTGTATTTGGTCATCTACCTTTAGATATTTGGGAGTTTGTTTGAGGGCTTTTATCTCTTTATCTAAAGTTGTTTTAGATATGGTGTTTTTTGTTTTGGCTATGTATAGACTCATCATCCACAACATCACAACCTGTGTAGAAAATGCCTTGGTGCTAGCGACTGCTTTTTCTATACCAGCTCGTAGTAACAAGGTTTTGTCCGCTAGTCTCGTCATAGATGAACTGTCTACATTGCATATACATAGAGTTTTTTGTCCTGCCTTTTTTGCCATCTTGAGGGCTTCCATAGTGTCTGCTGTCTCGCCACTTTGACTTATGGCGATAAACAAGCTATCGGTTGAAAGTAGTGGCTGTTTGTATCGAAACTCACTAGCTACTTCTACATCGCAAGGTATCTTTGTTAGCCTTTCAAAAAGATATTTACTCACAAGTGCCGCATGGTAGCTAGTGCCACAAGCAGATATCTGTAGTCGGTTTATACCATCAAAAAAGTTCTCATCTAGCTCGTCAAATAGTATCTGATCCTCTCCTATTCGTCCCATCATAGTATCTGCTATGACATCGCTTTGTTCATAGGTCTCTTTCTCCATGAAAAACCTGTAGCCGTCTTTTTGGGCACTTAACTTTGATATTGGAAGGTCTTGCCACACTGTATTTTTCTTGATAGTCGCTCCGCTATCTTCAAAAAACTGTATATCGTCACAACTTATCACTCCACTATCGCCATCTTCTAGGTGGATAACTTTGGTAGCTACTCCTATGAGCGGTGTCTCAGAGGATGCTATATAATACTCACCACTATCACAAGTTGCTATAGCCAGTGGTGAGCCGTGTTTGATGAAAAATATATTTTTTGGTGCTACTTTTGATATAAGCAATATTGAGTAAGCTCCTTTTAACCTAGATATAGTCTGGTCAAAAGCTCTCTTGGGGTCTTTTAGCTTGTCAAAATAGTACTCAAACATATGTGCTATCACTTCTGTATCGGTCTGCGACACAAAGGTCTTGCCATATCCTGTCAGCTCCTGTTTTAGCTCTTTGTAGTTTTCTATGATACCGTTGTGCACTACATAGCTATACTCGCCTAGATGTGGATGGGCATTTAGCTCGGTAGGTTTGCCGTGAGTTGCCCATCTGGTGTGTCCGATACCTAGTGCCATGCTGTATGGCTTGTCTGTTTTGGTTTGTGCCATCTTTGCTCTTAAGTTTTTGATCTTGCCTACAGCTTTGTATTCTACAAACTCATCGTCCTTGATAGTAGCTATGCCAGCACTATCATATCCTCTGTATTCTAGCTCTTTTAAGCCATCTAGCAGTATGCTATCTATATCCTTTTTGCCTATGTATCCTACTATTCCACACATCTATAGCTCCTTGAAGTTGTCGTCTATTATCTGACATATCGTATGCCCTATCAATATATGCATCTCTTGTATTCTGGGTGTATTTGTAGATGGCACGACTATATTTATATCGCAAATATCGTTCATATTTCCGCCACCGTTACCGCTCAATCCTATGCTATGGCAGCCTATATCTTTGGCACTTTTTAGGGCATTTATGATATTTGGACTATCGCCACTGGTGCTTATACCTACTAGCACATCGCCTTTTGTAGCTAGTGCCTCCACCTGTCTAGCAAAGACATTTTCATAGCCAAAGTCATTTGCTATGGCACTGAGTGCTGAGGTATCTGTAGTGAGTGCTATACCACACAGAGCTTGTCGGTCTGTCTTGTATCGTCCGGTAAGTTCAGCAGCTATATGTTGGGCATCTGCTGCACTTCCGCCATTGCCACAAAGTAGTATCTTGTGGCCATCTTTCAGTGCATCCACCACGATATGGGCTGCTGCTTCTATATTTTTGGTTGATTGGTTTGTCATCGTTTGGATCGTGTCTAGGTGAGAGTTAAACTCTTTTGTGATTGTATTTTTCATATACAATTATATCATAATAATATAAATTTACCATATTTTACCAATTTTTTAGAAAATATAAGTTTGTTATGATAAAATTACTCACTTTTAGAGCGAGTGTGGCGGAATAGGTAGACGCGTTGGACTTAAAATCCAATTCCAGTTTTGGAGTGCCGGTTCAATTCCGGCCATTCGCACCAAGAGTATTATGTGTGGAGGGTTGACAGAGTTGGTCGAATGTACCGGTTTTGAAAACCGGCGAGGTGCAAGCCTCCGGGGGTTCGAATCCCTTACCCTCTTCCATATATTACTTCTCCCCCCTGATTATTATTTATTTAAGGATTTTTATGAAAAAACAGTTCAAGATATTTGTAGCTATGTTTCTATTTTTAGCTATTGGTATGCATTTTAAACAGTGGCTTAGCCACCCTGTGGAGCATCTTTTGAGTATGCCACACGGCGGAGCATATGGAGTGCCTGGTATTGTCCATCCGTTTGTATTTACATTTTTGGGTTATATAGTTTTGCTAGGATTTATCAAGCTATATAAAATGGTGTTTCGATAATATGGATACAAAAGCATTTGCGACACAGCTAGGATACGACACAAACCCACACATTATAGAACAGATGAACGGCATCTTGAACAAAAACGACAATATACCTAAACTTTTTGACCATCTGGTAGCTTTGCACGACAAACTCAAACATATCAACGGATTTGTCGCTATGTCAAACAGCGATGATGTGTTGAAAATAAAGTGCGAAAACAACTCACCACAACTTATAGAGGAGTTTCACGAGATAGTGCAGAAGTTTAGCGATAAATACAAGTTAAACTTAAAAAAACTAGACCACAAAGAGGTGTATTATATACTAAGCTGATAAATATCAAAATTTGTCAAAAATTTGAGTTAAATTTATATTTTTATGATATAATAAGTAAAAGGAGAAAAATATGAAATTTTTTAACATATGGAAATACACTGCGGTTGTAGTGTTGTTGGTATTTATAGCAGGTTGTGAGGGCAAAAGTGGTTCTAGCAAGAGTTCGACACCACAGTCAAATACAAAGGCAAATCAAAACTTATCTTTTGATGATGTAGGAGCTATAAACAAAGACAAGTTTGCAGACGACTTCAATCTCACGGTGTCTACTTTGAGCACGGGTTTAAATAGTTTCGTATCATCAAATACCACGGTAGCTACTGTATTTGCACATGACGACAACAAAACTGTGACTGTATCTATACATATCAAAGGAAGTACTACTATAACAGTGACAAATCCAGGCGATGAGACATATCTCGACGATACTGCATCTGTCAATATTCTTATAGGTAAAAAAGAGCAAAGTGATTTTACTATGGGCGAAAATATAGCCAAGATGTATACACCTATACCGTTTGGCAGTGCTGTCACTGGAGCATTGGGTAGTGGTGTGACTACATATGAGTCAAACGATACTACAGTGGCGACTATAGATAGCGATGGCAATGTAACTATACTTAAAGCAGGAGCCGTGACACTCAAGGCATCTAATCCAGGCGATGATGACCATCGGTATGCCAGTGCTGAGAGATTTATCAATATAGGTCTTGCAGATCAGCCCAACTTTAGTGCAGGTGCTGATGTAAATAAAAAGACACTAGATGGTAACTTTATACAAAAAGCCACAGGAGTGTTAAGCTCAACCGACACTGTATATACTTCAAATTCTCCTAGCTATGCCACGGTCGATCCATCTACTGGAGAAGTAGATATAAATAACTCGTGGGGATTTGATTATGATGGGATTAGGATCACAGCATATAACCCAGGCGACGATAAATATAGAGATGTCACAGACTTTTATGAGATAAATATCACACAATACTCACAGCCTGATTTTGAAGCAGGTGCTGACCACTTGGATATAGTAGCAAATGGCGACAACATATATCAGCCGGCTACTGGGGTGCTTTCATCCTCTGCAGATACTATATATACATCATCCAACACTGCTATAGCTACTGTAGATGTGCATGGCAATGTAACTATCAAAAACCCACCATTTACAGGCAACACCACCATAACTGCTACAAACAGCGGAGGCAAGCACTATTATGAAGCGAACGATAGCTATGTCATAGTTGTGACACCGGACTATTTTATAACCAAATGGTTAGTGCCAGAAGATGCCAAGACAGTCTTTATAAACACGGATAACACAATACCAAGCGACTATAACTACAATATTGACTGGGGAGATGGCTCATATGATACAGGTGTCAAAACTAGCAAAGACCATCCATATACCAGTGCTGGAGAGTACGAAGTCAAAATATCTGGCACATTTAAGCATCCGTATTTTGTAAATGCAGACAAGCTAATATCTGTAGAGAGGTGGGGAGGACAAAAATTTCGTTCTATGAAAGAGGCATTTCACGATTGTGATAATTTAGTCATAAATGCCACAGATACACCAAATTTATCATCAGTTACACCTAGTATAAGAACTGATGATATGTTTAATGGTGCGAAAAGCTTGACATCAAGCACAGGCAACTGGGCATGGGATACATCAAATGTGAGCAATATGAGCGGAATGTTTAACGGTGCTGAAAAGTTCAACCAAGACATAAGTGGTTGGGATACATCAAAAGTAAGCAAAATGAACTTTATGTTCTTTGGTGCGAAAGAGTTCAATCAAGACATAAGTAACTGGGATGTTTCAAAAATCACAAATATGCAAAGCATGTTTAGAAATGCAGCAAAATTTAATAAAGACATAAGTGATTGGAATACTAGCAAAGTCACCACTATGAGCAGTATGTTTAGTGGTGCTGAGAAATTTAACCAAGATTTAGCAAAATGGGATGTATCAAGTGTCACTACTATAGATAACATGTTTAGAGATGCAACAAAATTCAACCAAGACATAGGTGTTTGGAATGTATCAAAAGTCACGAACATGACAACTATGTTTAGTGGAGCAGTTGATTTTGATGGCAATATAGACAACTGGGGCACCAAAACTTCAAAAGTCACTGATATGTCTTATATGTTTAAAGATGCTACAAACTTCAACCAAGACATAAGCAGTTGGGACATGAGCAATGTCGTTAATACCAGTTTTATGTTTATAGAGGCGGATAGATTTAACCAAGACATAGGTAGCTGGGATGTTTCAAAAGTCACAAATATGCAAGGTATGTTTTTTGGTGCAGATGATTTCAACGGCAGTATAGATGGCTGGGGAACTAATACATCTAGTGTCACAAATATGGCACATATGTTTGGCAACACCACTAGCTTTGATAGAAATATCAGTAGCTGGGATACAAGTGCCTTGAGAGATATGGAAAGCATGTTTGAATACGCTACTAGCTTCAACCAAGACATAGGTAGCTGGAACACAAGCGATGTAGAGACTATGAGATCTATGTTTGAGGGGGCTACTAGCTTCAACCAAGACATTGGTAGCTGGGTCACATCTGCTGTGCGAACTATGAGATCTATGTTTGCAGGTGCTACTAGCTTCGACCAAGATATAGGCAGCTGGAACACAAGCGATGTAGAGACTATGAGATCTATGTTTGAGGGGGCTACTAGCTTCAACCAAGATATCAGCAGTTGGAACACAAGCGGAGTAGAGACTATGAGCTATATGTTCAAAGATGCCACAAGCTTCGCAGGTCAAGACCTCAGCGGTTGGAACATTAAAAGTGATATAGAGTCATACGCTGACTTCGATACAAACTGGGGAGCTGGCAACACGCCGCCAATCTTTCCATAGCAGACCTATAAATCTCTCGTGTGAGCTAGTAGCACAGCACGAGAGAAATATTGTTTTGTATGCTATAAAACCCAAAAAGGACAAAATTGCACGATAGACTATACGAAAACTCTCTTTTGTATGTAGAAGTAGAGCCATCGCAAGTGCCGTGGGTCAAGATATTTGTCAAGAAACCTACTCGTGAGTTGAGCAGTTGCGACACACAGACCAAAGCTATGCTATACGAAACTCTCGACAAGATAGAGCGACAGATGATAGGTTTTTTTAAACCTACCAAGATAAATATAGCATCTTTTGGCAACTATAAACCACAAGTTCATTTTCATATCATGGCACGATTTAAAACAGACGACTTTTATCCAGAGCCTATGTGGGGAACAAAACAAAGAAGCGGTGAGTTAAACTTGACAAACCTAGATGAGTTTTATGATAAATTACAAAAATATTTGACTAGCGATGTTTGATAGCTACAGAGAGTTTATACAGCGATACATACTCCTAGCTTATGTTTATAAACAGCGGTCTTGCTAGAGTTTATACTACAGATGAAAATGGCCGCGATTATACATGGGCTATATCTCAACAACCACAATTTCGCAAATAGTACAGGTATCATCATCCCTTGTCATCGTATCATAGGACAAGATGGCGAGCTAGTAGGATTTGCTGGTGGATTGGCTCTCAAAAAAAGATTGCTAAAGCTAGAGAACAATCTGTTTGTATGCTAAAAGTCAGTTTGTCTTGTAGGTGATTTTATATTGATAAGTCCAGATATTATCACCAAACCTAGACTAAACAGATACGATATATAAAGCGGTTCATCAAATATGATTATCAACAAAAATGCCGACAACACAGGCGTAGCATAGATATATGGTGCTATATATGAAGCATCTTTGAGTTTGAGTGCCTTTATCCAAAACAGATACGAGATACCATTTAGAAACACTCCGTTTATCACTATGGGAGCTATATCGGTCGTCTGTGGTAGTCTCACATCGCTAAATATCATCATAGATATCCACGATGACACTGTCGCTACTAGAAAATAGCCAGTGATAGCTCCTATGGGTTCTAGTGTGATCCTCTTTGATAGCACAGAAAACAGAGCAAAAGAGCCGGCTCCTATAAACACTAGCACCAATACTTTGGTATTTGATATATCTATGCTCGATATATCGCCTTTGGTGACTACAGTTACAACTGCGACAAATCCTAGCGACACGGCGACTAGCTTTCTATATGTCAAACTTTCTTTCAATATGACAGCCCCAAATACCACAATAAGCACAGGCCAAAGATATTGCACCACTAACACCTCCAATCCTACGGCATATTTGTAGCCAAAATAGAGCAACAGATAGTATATATAGGTGCCTAAAAACCCTAGCACTACTATAGACAATATATCTTTTGTGCTATATCTCAAAACTAAGTGAAGTTTTTTGCTAGACAATAGTGCAAAAAACATAGTCAAAAAAGATAATAAACTAGAATAAAAAAGATACTGATGATGGTCTAAAGTTCCCTGCCCTAGCTTCGCTGCCACTGGTATCATAGCCCACAGTAGCACACACACGGCTACATAGACATAAACAGTTTTGCTCTTTGTCAAATACCTAGCACTTTGCTTAAAAACTGTTTGGTATGTTCTTTTTGTGGATTTTCAATCACTTGCTGAGGAGTTCCTATCTCCTCTATGATACCTTGATGAAAAAAGGCAACTTGGTTTGATACCTCTTTGGCAAAGGCTATCTCGTGAGTGACCGTGATCATAGTCATGCCATCGTTTTGTAGCAGTCTCAATGTGTCCAACACTTCGCCTACAAGTTCAGGATCAAGTGCTGAGGTAACCTCATCAAACAACATATAGTCAGGTTTCATAGCAAGAGCTCGTGCGATAGCTAGTCGCTGCTGTTGTCCTCCGGACATACGAGTAGGATAGAGATCTAGTTTGTCGCCCAGTCCTACATGCTCTAGCTCCTTTTTGGCTACACTCATGGCTTCTTCTTTTGATAAACCTTGCACCACTCGTGGAGCTAGAGCTGTGTTTTCTAGCACAGTCATATGTGGAAAAGAGTTCCACTGCTGAAACACCATACCCAGCTTTTCTCGCAGTTTGTTTTTGTTTGTTTTTTTGTCATGGACATCGACCCCATCTACGATGATGTGGCCTTGCTGTATCTTTTCTATAGCATTGATACAATACAGCAAAGTAGATTTACCACTACCACTAGCACCTATGATACTGATGACCTCGCCTTTTTGCACCTCTAGGTCTATGCCTTTTAGCACCTCTAGCTCTCCAAACGATTTATGTACCCCTTGTATCTGTATCATATAGCCATGCTCCTTTCTTTGTGTTGTCCATATTTTGATAACGGATATGATATAGCAAAATAAAACACCCCTATACCTATAAGTATTTGTAGTGGCTGTTGTGTCCTCGATATGAGCTGTTCGCCTGTGCGAAGTAGCTCCATATATCCTATGACAGATACCAAAGCTGAGTCTTTGATGACACTTAGAGCCACTCCTAGCCACGATGCAAACACAGTTCGCAATCCTATAGGAAATCGTATATATCTCACAGTTTGCCAGTATGTCAGCCCCAAGCTCCTAGAGGCTGTCCTCATAGTGTTTGGCACACTTTCAAACCCACCACGAAACACTTCAGACATAAATGCCATAGTATAAAGCGACAGCACGATAGAACCAGCGACAAAAGGACTCAACGGATAGCCAGATACTCCTATATATGTAGAAAACAGTATCAGTTGGATGATAAGCGGAACAGTCCTAAACACATCAAGCACCAACCCAAACAAAATGTTTATATATCTGTTTGACTCAGCTCTAGCAAACCCTACAATAGCCCCAAGAATAGTGCCTATTGTTATGGCTACAATAGATATATAGATGGTGTTCAAAACTCCCTGTAGGATAAATGGCAGATCATTCATAGACAACGGAGTAAATAAACTCACGATATATCACCTTTAAACAATATCTTTGCCGTGATATCAGACCCTAATAGCACTAGCTTTGTGATAACATAATAGATGATAGCCGCTATGATGAAAAACTCCAAAGTCCGAAACGACAGCGACTGAACTCTTTGTGTCTCGCCAGAAAGCTCACTCATACCTACCAATATACCCAAAGAGCTCATGAGAATCGACCACACAAACTGGTTTGTAAGTGGGTGGTAAATTCGCCTAAACATTTGTGGCAATATGATATATCTATATACTTGAAACGGTTTAAGTCCTAGTGACTTAGATGCACTGTATTGTGTTTGTGGTATAGAGGCGAAACCGCCACGAAATGTCTCTGCTAGATAGCCAGCATTTATAAATACAAGTGCCGAAAACACAGCAAAATATGGACTAAGATGGATACCGAAAGCACCCAGACCAAAATACGCCATATATATCTGAAACAGTGCCGGAGTGTTTCTAGCTACTTCTATCCATGTATTTGCTATACCATACAAGACTTTCGAGCTAGAGATCTTGCCTAAGCTTAAAAATATAGCTATGACTATACCTACTAGCATAGATAGCACAGATACATGCACCGTGGTCCATGCACCTTGAAGCAGCAAAGGCATAGCATCAAACACTACACCCCAATGAAATTGATAATCACCCATACAAACTACAAAGCCTATATCAAATTATTTGTTGTCTCTTAGTGACTTTATCAAGCTTTGTGGAGCATCGCTACCGAAGTGTTTGTTGTATGCTTTGTTCATACCGCCATCTCGTATCTGATGTATCAAAAACAGATTTAGATAACTTATCCAAGCAGTCTCGCTTCGTTTGGCTATCAATCCTACCACATCGTCATAATTTGGCACAAATGGACCAGCTACAAAATCCTTGAACTCCTCTGTCTGCAGTTTGGTGGCTATGTTTGTGTTTGTAGATATCAATGCATCTACTTTGCCTTGGTGAAGTCCTAGATAGGCATCGTTTTCACTTTTAAATGCTGTGTAGTTCTCTTTGCCCCAGCCCTTTTTTTCTGCATATGCTAGATACTCTGTCTCATATGTAGTGCCCAAAGCTGCTCCTACTTTGACACCTTTTAGGTCATCAAAAGAGTTTATATTTTTGTCGCTTTTAGATATGACTTGAAACTTAAATACGAAGTATGGATATGAAAATCCTACTGATTTGGCTCGCTGTAAAGTATCCGAAGTAGAACCTATGACTACATCTGTCTTGCCAGATACCAAAGAGGGTATCCTATCGCCCCATGTTAGATTCAATACATTTGCCTCTACACCCAAGACTTTGGCTAAGTCGTGGCAATAATCCACATCAAACCCTGCTGGCTTGTTGTCTTTGTCAAAGTATCCCATAGGCGGAAAGTCTAGCACCACACCACAATTTAACTTGCCAGACTTTATAACCTTGTCTAGCATATCTCCGCCAGTTTTCGTTACTTTTGCTAGCTCGCTTGCTTTGACTACCTTTGTAGCTTGTGCTTGTTTTGGCTGGTCGTTGCACCCTACCAAGACAAAAACCGCTATCATCAATAATAATATCTTATTTATTTTCATAATTTTCCTTTTATTTGTTCTACATACCGCCGTCGATTATTAGCTAAACTAATGTTGAGAGTATAACACATATTTCTTAAACAAGCTCAAAAACCCATATCTGTCTAAAATTTATATAAAAATGATATAATACTACCAATCAGGAGAAACAGACATATCATTGTCAATGTTATGCCTGAGGCTATTGACAGTTGTCAAAAATGATTAGGAAATATCGATGAACAAACAACAACTAGCTGCAAAAATATGGGAATCCGCAAATCAAATGCGATCTAAGATTGATGCAAATGAGTACAAAGACTATATATTGGGATTTATCTTTTATAAATACCTTTGTGAAAAGCAAGAACAATTTGCTTTAAAAGAGGGATATACTAAAGAATATTTAGTAAATCTATCAGAAGAATATGATGAAAGTGTTGAGTATTTTAAAGAAAATCTTGGTTTTTTTATCTCTTATGATAACCTCTTTTCTACTTGGATAACACTAGGTCGCACTTTTGATGTATCAAATGTCCGAGACTCTTTATCTGCCTTTGAGCGTCTCATCTCTCCAGCCCATAAAAAACTCTTTGATGGTATCTTTGACACTTTGCAAACAGGACTTAGTAAGCTAGGGGAGAGCGCTTCCTCACAAACCAAAGCTATAAGCCAACTCACTCATCTGATCAAAGATATCCCCATGAACTCCAAACAAGACTACGATGTGCTTGGATTTATCTATGAGTATCTTATCAGTATGTTTGCAGCAACTGCTGGAAAAAAAGCAGGTGAGTTTTATACACCCCATGAAGTTTCTGTATTGATGTCTGAGATTGTTGCTTATGAGTTAAGAGATAGAAAAGAGATACAAATCTATGACCCTACTAGTGGCTCTGGTTCGCTGCTTATAAACATAGGTCATAGTGTAGCTAAACACATGGACGATGAAAACAACATAAAGTATTTTGCACAAGAGTTAAAGAAAAATACCTATAACCTAACTCGTATGAATCTTGTAATGCGTGGAATTTTGCCAAACAATATTCATACTCGAAATGCAGATACCTTGGAAGATGATTGGCCGTATTTTGATGAAAACGATCCTGTGGGAACTTACGACCCTCTCTACATCGATGCAGTTGTTTCAAATCCTCCTTATTCGCAAAGCTGGGATAACGAAAATAAAGAATCAGACCCAAGATATAGTCGTTTTGGATTGGCACCAAAAACTAAGGCAGATTATGCTTTTTTGCTGCATGACCTCTACCACTTAAAACCTGATGGTATCATGACGATTGTCCTTCCTCATGGTGTTTTGTTTAGAGGTGGTGAAGAGGGAGAGATACGAAAAAACCTTATTGAACAAAACCATATAGACAGTATCATAGGACTTCCTGCAAATATATTCTTTGGAACTGGCATACCTACTGTTATCATAGTGCTAAAACAGCAGAGAAAAAAGTCTGATATTCTTATAATAGATGCTTCAAAAGATTTTGAAAAAGTAGGAAAAAACAACAAGTTAAAAGCAAGTGATATTAAAAAGATAGCTGATACTGTTGTCCATAGGATTACTTTGTCAAAATACTCAAAAGTAGTGGGCAAGAAAGAGATAAGGGAAAATGAATATAACTTAAATATCCCAAGATATGTAGATAGTTCACCAGCAGATGAGAGTTTTGATATATACGCTACGATGCATGGAGGAATACCACAACATGAGATAAATCTACTTGATGAGCATTGGAAAGCTTTTCCTACTTTAAAAACTGCACTGTTTACTGATAGTTCAGCCCCATATACAGAGCTTAAAACAGATGGCATAAAGAAAACTATACTAGAGCATAAAGATGTAAAGTCTTTTATAAATGCTTTTTATTTAGCATTTGGAGATTTTAATGATTTTCTTAAAAGGCAACTTTTAGAGCAAATGGAAACTTTAAAAATACAAAAAGAACAAACGATATTGGGTGATGATATTTTTAAAAGATTAGAAGATATTGCTCTCGTAGATAAATACGAAGCTTATCAACTACTAGATAATAGCTGGTCGGATATTGCACAAGACTTAGAAATAATACAAACAGAAGGTTTCGACTCTATCAAACAAGTTGATGCCAATATGGTTTTCAAAAAGAAAAACAGTAAAGAAACAGAGGTACAAGAAGGATGGAAAGGTCATATAGTCCCTTTTGATCTAGTCCAAACTAGCTACTTGAAAAAAGAGCTAGAGGGTTTAAAGGCAAAAGAAGATGCTCTTGTAGATATATCATCTGCACTTGAAGAGATACTTGACAGTTTAAGTGAAGAGGAAAAAGAGTCTCAACTTATAAAAGAGTCTAAAGATGCTTTTGTAAATGCTTTGATAATAAAAGAGGCGAAGCTTCTCAAAGCAGAGCTAAAGAAAAACGATAACTTCAAAAAAGATAGCTATGAGCAAAAGATATTAAATGTAGATAAGTTAATAGCAAAAGAAAAAGAGGTTAAAAAAGAGATAAGAATCCGATCAGAATCTTTGCATATGCTTACAAAAGAAACTATAGAAAATTTAAGCAAATCCCAAGTATATGAACTTCTTGAATTAAAATGGATAACACCATTAATTAGCTCACTAAATAACCTACCAAATGAGATAATTAATACTCTTACAACTAAGTTACAAGCCATGGCTACAAAATATGAAACAACTCTAAAAGATATAGAAGATGATATAAAAACTACTAGCAAAGAGTTATCTGCCATGATAGATGAATTAAGTGGGAATGAGTTTGATATGAAAGGTTTAGAAGCATTTCAAGAACTTTTAGAGGTAGATAATGGTAGTTAAAAGTAAAGTTCCACAAATTCGTTTTAAGGGGCTTATAAGAGAGTGGGATAGTAAAAAGCTTGGAGAAATAGCTAATTTTTCAAAAGGTCAAGGATATTCTAAAAATGATTTAGTTGAAGTTGGCAAATCAATTCTTTTATATGGTAGATTATATACAAAATATCAAACTGTTATATCTATAGTTGATACATTTGTAAAAGAAAAAAACAATTCTATTTTTAGCAAAGGCAATGAAGTAGTTGTTCCAGCTTCAGGAGAAACTGCCGAAGATATTGCAAGAGCATCAGCAATTAACATATCAGATTTATTGATTGGTGGTGATTTAAATATTATTTATCCTAATAATAAAATCAATAATATATTTTTAGCTTTGAATATCTCGAATGGAAAAACTCAAAAAGATTTATCTAATAAAGCACAAGGTAAATCAGTTGTACATTTACGAAATAATGATTTAAAAGAGATTGATTTAATTTATCCTGAAACTATAGAACAAACAAAAATCGGCAACTATTTTCAAAAACTAGACAAACTAATAGAACAAAAGCAGATAAAACAGCAAAAACTAATACAGTTTAAAAAAGCAATGCTTGATAAGATGTTTCCAAAAAATGGTGCCAATACTCCTGAGATAAGATTTAAAGGTTTTGGTGTGGAGTGGGAAGAGAAAAGTTTGGGTGAATTATGTAGTATTAGTACAGGTAAGCTTGATGCTAATGCAATGGTTCAAGATGGAAAATATAGATTTTATACCTGTGCGAAAGAATATCTTAGAATTAATAATTATGCTTTTAACACTGATGCATTAATTGTGTCTGGAAATGGTGCTAATGTAGGCTATATACATTATTATAAAGGCAAGTTTAATGCATATCAAAGAACATATGTTTTAGATAAATTTCTTGACGATATTATTTTTATTAAATACATTTTAGATAGATATTTACATCAGCGAATTTTAATAGAAAAAAATGAAGGTAATATGCCATATATTGTGTTAGGCACTTTAGCTGATATGGCTATTATGTTGCCTTTCTCATTAAAAGAACAAACAAAAATAGGAAACTATTTTAAAAAACTTGACTATCAAATTGACCTGCAACTTCAAGAGCTAGAAAAGTTAAAAAACATAAAAAAAGCATCTTTAGATAAGATGTTTGTGTAAGGAGATTGGCGATGATATTAGAAAATAAACTTGGCATTAAAAGTGAAATAGAGTTAGCTAAAGAGGAAGAGCGAATTAGTAAACTAAAGGCTAAAAGACTTTTCCAAAGTGGTTTTTTTGATACTTTAAATTTTGGAAGTTTTGAAAGCTTAAGAGTTATTCATAAAGAACTTTTTTATGATATTTATGGTTTTGCAGGAAAAACAAGAGATGTAAATATCTCAAAAGGTAACTTTAGATTTGCCCCTACTACATACTTAAATGATGCGATTAAAAACATCGAAAAGATGCCACAATCTTCTTTTGATGAAATTGTAGAAAAATATATAGAGATGAATATCGCCCACCCTTTTAGAGAAGGCAACGGTAGAAGTATGCGAATATGGCTTGATTTGATATTTAAAAATGAGATTAAAAAAGTTGTAGATTGGAATAGTATTGAACGAGATGATTATCTTCTAGCAATGGAAAGAAGTCCTGTAAAAGATACAGAGATAAAACAATTACTTAAAAATGCACTAAGTGATGAGATTAATAATGCTGATGTGTTTATGAAGGGTATTGATGCTAGTTACTTTTATGAAGGCTATACACTCTACAAAACTGAAGAACTAGGAGAATAAAGTATGATATTTACTACTGAAGCCAAATTTGAAAAAGCACTGATAAGTGATCTGAGCAAAAAAGGCTGGGAAAAGGAAGTTGTCAAAAACCCTACAGAGGAGGATTTGCTCCGAAACTGGGCAGATATTCTTTTTGCCAACAACAAAGGCATAGATAGACTCAATGATGAGCCATTGACCAGCGGTGAGATGCGACAAATCATCGAGCAAATCAACAGCTTGAAAACTCCTCTCAAACTCAACGGTTTTATCAATGGCAAAACAGTCTGCATCAGAAGAGACAATCCAAAAGACACACGACATCTTGGCAAAGAGATAAGCCTCAAAATATATGATAGGCAAGAAATAGCAGCAGGGCAGAGCCGTTATCAGATAGTGCAACAACCTATCTTTAAAACCAAATCAAAGATACTAAACGATCGCCGTGGTGACTTGATGCTACTTATCAACGGTATGCCGGTCATACATATAGAGCTGAAAAAAAGTGGTATAGCAGTAAGCCAAGCTTACAACCAAATAGAAAAATACTCACATGAGGGTGTTTTCACAGGGCTGTTTTCTCTCGTTCAGATTTTTGTGTGCATGGAGCCAAATGAGAGTGTCTATTTTGCAAATCCTGGAACGGATGGAAGATTTAACAAAGATTATTATTTTCATTGGGCTGATTTTAACAACGAACCAATAAATGACTGGAAAAAAGTAGCTTCTACATTGCTATCTATACCAATGGCTCATCAACTTATAGGTTTTTATACCGTAGCAGATAGTGCCGATGGTGTTTTGAAAGTTATGCGAAGTTATCAGTACTATGCTGCAAATACCATAAGCGACAAAGTCACAAAGAGAAACTGGGAAGACAAAAACAGCTTAGGTGGATATGTCTGGCATACTACAGGCTCAGGCAAGACGATGACTAGCTTCAAATCAGCCCAACTTATAGCAAACTCCAAAGATGCAGATAAAGTAATATTTTTGATGGATAGGATCGAGCTAGGCACTCAGTCGCTTAGTGAGTATAGAGCATTTAGTGATGAAAATGAAGATGTCCAAGCTACAGAAAGCACAGGTGTTTTGATAACAAAGTTAAAAAGTAGCGACCCCGCAAACACTCTGGTCGTAACTTCTATACAGAAAATGAGTAATATAGATGATGAATATGATGGACTAAAAGCAAAAGATATTGAGCTTATAGCTCAAAAAAGGATTGTGTTTATCATAGATGAAGCCCACCGTTCTACTTTTGGAGATATGCTCATAACTATCAAAAACACCTTTGATAGAGCTGTCTTTTTTGGTTTTACAGGCACACCAATACAAGATGAAAATCAAAAGAAAGACAGCACTACGGCTACAGTATTTGGCGATGAACTACATCGTTATAGTATCGCCGATGGTATTAGAGATAGAAATGTTCTAGGATTTGATCCGTATAAAATACTTACATATAAAGACAGAGATTTAAGAAAAGCCGTAGCACTGCAAGAAGCGAAAGCAAAAGATGAAAAAGAAGCTTTAAACGATCCCAAAAAGAAAAAAGTTTTCAATAAGTTTATGACCGATACAAAGATGGCAGGATATCTTGATGATAATGGCAAATATCAAAAAGGGATAGAAGACTATATACCAAGGTCTCAATACGAAAGAAAAGAGCATCAAGAAAAGATAGTTGAAGATATAGTTGAAAACTGGATAACTCTCAGCCAAAACTTTAAGTTTCATGCTATTTTTGCGACAAGTAGTATCCCGCAAGCGATTGTTTATTATCGTTTGCTAAAAGCTAAAATCAAAGAAGAAAAGCTTGATTTGAAGATAACTGCTCTTTTTGATTCAGATATTGACAACGGCGGTGGTGTGGCGTTCAAAGAAGATGGCTTGGTGGAGATAATAAAAGATTACAATCATCAATACGAGCAGGATTTCTCATTGGGAAACTTTGATAAGTTCAAAAAAGATATAGCATCAAGACTTGCCCATAAAAAACCTTATATCAATATAGAAAAAGACCCCAACAAACAAATCGATCTGTTGATAGTAGTAGATCAAATGCTAACAGGTTTTGATTCTAAATGGATAAACACTTTGTATCTGGACAAAATGTTAAAGTATGCAAATGTTATACAGGCATTTTCAAGAACTAACAGACTTTTTGGAACAGATAAGCCCTTTGGGACTATTCGTTACTATAGAAAACCTCACACGATGCAAGAAAATATAGATAAAGCTGTCAAGCTATACTCTGGAGATAAGCCACTAGGACTGTTTGTAGATAGATTAGAAGATAACTTAAAAAAGCTAAATCATCTTTATGGTGAGATATATAAACTTTTTTACAATGCAGGAGTAACAAACTTTGAAAAACTTCCTGATGACTTAACAGAACGAGGAGAATTTTCAAAGTTATTTAAAGAGTTTAACGACACACTAGAAGCATCAAAAATTCAAGGTTTTCAATGGCATACACTAGAGTATAAATTTGACAAAAGAGTGATAAAACTTGATTTTGATGAAAACAAATATATTACTTTGGTTCAAAGATACAAAGAACTTTCAAGCAGTGGTGTGGGAACTAGCGAGGGTGGTGAAGTTCCTTTTGACATTGATGGCTATATAACACAGATCGATACAGATAAAATCGATGCTGACTTCATGAACTCTCGTTTTGACAAATATCTTAAAATTCTTATAAATAATAATGAGTTGGATATTAAAAAAACATTGGATGAGCTTCATAAATCATTTGCCTCTCTAGGCCAAGAAGAACAAAAACATGCAAGCTTATTGCTTCATGATATTCAAAGTGGAGATATTACAATAGACGAAACTAAAACATTTAAAGAGTATGTTGCAGAGTATCAAGCAAATGCAGAAAACTCTCAAATAGCAAAGTTAGCAGAGCTGTTTGGATTGGATGGCATCATATTAAAAAAGATGTTAAACAGTGAAATCACACAAACAACTCTCAACAACTATGGCTATTTTGACGATCTGAAAGATAGTGTTGATAAAGCCAAGGCGAAGGAGTATTTTGAAACGGTAGAAGATAAAACTGTACCACCTTTTCAAATAAATATGAAAATACATAACCTGCTAAAAGATTATATTATCGATGGTAAATTAAATATAAAATAATTAAAAACAAACAATAGCACAATCAAATAATAAACAGAAACTTCACGATGATTGATCCAAATATACTAATCCACCAAGACAAAAATAGCCAAACAACACTTCATAAAATTATTTTGCCTTAATATTTATATAAAAATGATATAATACTACCAATCAGGAGAAACTAAAAACTATGCTAGAGATTATCATCATCACTATACTTATATCAACCATATTAAACTTGATTTT